>NZ_JAUBPE010000060.1:0-50936 GCF_036700565.1 Microcoleus pseudofavosus SVA1_A4 | reverse complement strand
TTGTTGAGCAACAGCTTGCCTGAGCTTCAAAGGTGGCTACTTTTAGCTGCGCTCATTTTTTAGTCTAAACTACAGTATTGAGTATTACTTACTCGAACTGAGCAAGAACGATTTCCTTGTCAGGGAAATTAGCTACTAATTTTAGACTCCCACCAAGAGCTTGGATGTAGCGAGAGAGGGCAGATACTTGAAGATCATCTAGGTTCTCCAAATCAGAAAAAGTAGGATCGACAGCGCTGATGTCTTTTTCTATATCTTCCTCTGTGTACCCCAACGACTTTTGAAGTTCTAAAAGGGTAAGGTGGAGTAAGGCGAGTTGAACTCGCGTTTCAATCTTTGCCCTTCGCTCTGGCGTCATCCGCTCTCGTAATACACTAAAAGGCTTTGTTCTCATATCTCATATCAACTTGTGTCCACTTTCAGGTCCTTCTGGTGGTGAGGACTGTGCAATTTACAGAAATGCTTTATTCTGATATCAACCCTTCTTCCCTAAGCTCTTCTAACAGTTGGTCATAGAGCCGATCTGCTGTCGGTACATTTTCCTCATACCAGCGATCGTTACCAGTTTTGTTGCCTCCTAAAAGGAGTACCGCAACCCTCCGGGGATCGAAGGCATACAAAATCCGGTATGGCTCCCCTTGATGCTGTACCCGAAGTTCTCGCATACGTCCGTGACGAGAGCCATTGATACCTGAACTGTGAGGAGAGCGAAGATTCGTTCCTTTTTCTTCTAGAAGCCGAACTGCGAAAGCAATAGAATCTTGCGTTTCTGCATCAAGTGTTTCCCACCACCGCTCGAATTCGTCAGTGAACTCAATCTCCACCATGTTATTTTCCTTTTTTTTGTTAAATACGTTCTGTCTGGCGCTTGAAAAGTTGATTCAGTAGCTCTAGCTGGAGCTTGAAGAGTTGATTCAGGTAAGTTAAGGCGTTTCAACCTATACATACATTTGTTTCCTATGTTAAGTATCAAAATTTACAAGGTTTAGAGTTTCAACTCTGAGCCTTACCATTCATATTACACTATATATTACAGTCAGAACAAGCTCGGTATCGATCGATATTTGGCATTGCTAAAGCGAGAGGATAAAATCCGCAGAGACAACCCCCTCGTTGTTTCCCGAAACTCTGACAACGTAGGCACGAAACACGACCCTTACGCCAAAATCATCCAGCCTTCAGGAAGGCTCAATATTTTTATTCACAGCATTTGACTTTTCTAAGACTGCCATCCTCCTTAAGGTCTAAAATTTCCACCTTAACCGTTTGTCCTTCAGAAAGAGATTGTGCTTTTTTTGGTTCTTTTTCAGTTAGCCTGATAGTTCCCAGAATTTCATATGTCACCTTGTTTCCTTTTACAGCAGTAACTTTGGCTTCGACAATTTGACCCACTGCAAACTTATGACTGCCGATCGCCTTAGCAATTTCAACTTGTCTCGCTGACTCTACAACTGGAGTCAAAACTTCTCCAATCGGCCCCGCTTCTTTGTAGTAACGCATCAAACGAGATGCCCAACCTAAAATTTGCAGCAAAGTGCTAGCATCCCCTTGAAATCCTTTGAGACAATCACTACAAGCTTTGTCGATGCTGCGGTAATAATCTGTGGTTTTGCCACTGTGTCCGATTTGTCTGCCATTACCGACAAGGGTTTTAAGATACTTGAAAAACCTGGAATTGGCATCAGCTTGATTTTGATTAACTGCATTGCGGAGATAGGCGATCGCCTTTCCCAATTCATTTACATCAGTTTGTTCTTTAACTAAAGTTTGAGCGATCGCGTGGGCAATTCCCCACTGTTTTTCGGTCAAAGATTCTGTCACTAATTCAGTATTCGACATCTTTAATACATTCCTGTTGGAGGTTCGCGATCGGTCGGATATTTCAACACTTCAGCTAGTTGTTGCAATTGAGTTGCTTGCACTAAGCTAGAATGAGCAGCTTGAATATTTTTTTGCATAAATTGTTGCAATTTTGTGCCAGTCATGCTGTCAGATTCTGGAGGATTGTAGGAGGAATAGCGATCGCGCAAATCTCCCTTATTCTGCAACACCCTTGCCGCTGTGACTTCCACAGTCATTGTTCCCATGCCGATCGGCTTCCCGCCGCCTACCTTGAGCGCGATCGGATATTTGGGATCTTGCCCCAACACAATCAAAAGCGTTCCTAACTCTGCTGCTGTTAAGTTTTTGAATTGTATCTGTGTTTTGAAAGTATACTCTTTAGCCGCTTGCTGAACAGTAATGCCTTGATTTTGACCTTTGTCGATCGCCCGAATTGTGTGATAGTAAAACTTGCGCCCTGCTACGTTGCCTCTTGCGTCAAAATATGCTCGTCTTTGATCGGGACGGGGACGATATAAAGATGGCATAAATCCCGTAGCAAAGCCCGTATTTTCGCATTTAGCATCGCTGAATTCAATTAGCCCTTGCCAATCTAAGGCACCGAATACTTGACTTGCCGGACAGAGTTCTTGTTTATTTTTACATGGCAAGCGTTCTTGCGGAATTTTATCTCTGTATCTTGATGTAATTACTGCTAAAGTGCTGTTAGTAATGGCTTCGTATGCTGACCGGATGCAGCCTTTGAGAGAACTACCTTGAATTGATAACTTTTGGTCAATATTTTGAACCATTGTTTTGATTAAGGGCACGCGACTGCCTATGTCGCTACCCATGACAACTACGCCTGTAGAGACGTGCAAAGTAGTCTGAACTTTCAAAGTTAGAAACAAAGTTCCGTGCAGGCGATCGCCCAAATATTGGTGATGTCCTGCCGGAGGACTTTTTGGCGGTCGTTCCTTGGGGAAACTAATTAATTCATAAGGTTTAGGTTCTCCAGTTTCAGCGGGATTATTATTAGAAACCGGACTACTAGGCGGCGGTGTAAAACGTCGGGGCTTGGGTGGGAGATTTGTAGTCATGTTAACTCCTGACTGTGAGGGCGACAAAATGAACGGTAGCAGTTCTTTTTTCTTGAAAGTATCGCTGACCTATGCTAATATTGTTAGAGACAATCTTTTCATTCTTTTCTCCTTTATAGACAAAAGTTTTAGGAAATTGTGGTTCGTCAAGGGGGTGAAAGTAAGCCGTGCGATCGCAAATTTGCCACTCGCAATCTTTATCGATCGGCTCAAATCCTTCTAAATCGGCTTCAACTCGACTCAGGAGTAAGGCTTGATATGCACTTCCCTGCTTTTTCCAGCGCAATTCGCGATCGGCATTAAACATTTGCCCTTCAAAACCGGGGAAAAACTCTTCGGGCAATTTCATACACATACCGCTGACTGCGTGGGGCGATCGCACAAAATAATAACTTTTCTCAGTTGCTAATTTGTCTAGCAAATTCTTAAGTTCTGCTGATGAGGAAACTTGTTTAAAACCAACATATCCTGTCATGCTGCGGCACCTGTTAAAAGCTTACTCCAAGCACAAACTGCACATTTAAATAAATTCGGTACAGCAGTCTCACCGTCGCCTTGCCATTTTAGCTGCACTCCAAAACCTAAATCCATCGGTTCAGCAGAAATAGGGGTTTGTTCGCGATCGGGTTTAGAAAAGCCATAACTTGCAGCTTCTTCAGTGTCTAAAAATTCTCCTGCACCCAGCAAGAAATTGTGTCCCCATCGACCGGGTTTGAGTATTTGTTGAATTTGGCGATTATCTTCATCTAATTGACAACCGGGATATTGAACTACGGCTTCGTTATATTTGACTGTCACCGTCCCCAAACCGCGAGATTTGGCAAAACCGATACCAAACCAGCCATCATTTAAGTCTCGCAAAACTAAGCCAATCAAGCCTAATTGTGCTAAGGAAAAGTTTTTGAGATGTATTTTAGTGCGAAATTGTCCGGCGGTGCAGACTTGGTAGTTAAAGGGCCCAACGGCTACGGAACCGAAAACGCGATCGATCGCGACTCCATTGCGTTCTTGAATTTTGAGCTGTTTCTTATCAATTGGGTGAGCATCTTGGATTCTAACTCTGCTAGCAATTGAAGTGTTGCCGAAAATGCGATCGGTAAAAGAAGAGAACTTGTAAATATCGCTGGATGATTTATTTTTCAAGTAATCATGCTTGTCATTCAATGGATCGTTAGCCCAGAGAACTTTCGGATCATTAGGATTACTATCTCTTCCTAGGGTTCGGACAATTCTCTCAGCATGAGCGCGAATAGCACCTTTTAAACTGCTTCCCGGTAGATAAATTGACTTCCCTCCTGCATGGTAAGTCTCGACAAATTCCATATCTGGTTTAGTCGGATCGGCTCCTTCTTTACCAGATTTGATCAGAATCGGCCCGTCAGGAATGAGAGTTAAGTCAATGGTACAGTGATTGACAAATCGTTTGTGCATAGTTGAGTAGGTCGAGAGATGGTTGGGAATTAAGCGGCTACTAACTGATTTAGCTGAACTTCACACTGTTGGAAAACATAGTTAACGGCAGCAAATAGTGGATCTAGCTCTTCTATTAAATAGCGGTTAATATTTTTTGTAAAAACTGTTTCTTCCAATTTACCAAACTCCCAATCCTTGCCGTTGGAAACAATACCAAAAATTATTACGTGAAGTTCATTGTTAAGTCGCTGTGCTGCAAACATTTCAGCTAGGCACTGCGCCCAACCTTCATCGAATTTGTCTTGCTTTGCCTCAACTAATAGAAAATAAGGCTTACCAAACACAAATTTTCCTAAAGGGGAACGTTTAGTCAAAATATATTCAGGAAAACCACACAAATTCTGGTCATAAGTAAGAGACTTATGGCTCCATAAAACAAACTTAGTATAATAAGATTTCCAGACTTCTTTGAGAATTGGATAGATCAAATTTTCGCACACAGCAAACTCTGAATTGTCCACAACTGCTTCTCGCATCATAAATGCTAAGTCTTCCCGAAAATAGTCAGGGATACTAAATTCAGTTTCTCCCATAAAATTAGCTTCAGTGTAAGTAATCTGAAACTCTTGGAGAACTTCACCGATATCTTTATAATTGCTGAAACTCATATTGACCTCCTGTGTGGGATGTTTAGTTTTAGCCTTGAACTATTTGAGTTGGAGATGATTGAGAAGTGTTATTTTTCAGTAGTTTATCGATCAGCTTTTGTACCCACTCATCTTTATAATCAGCCGCATCTTCATAAGCCGTTTCATCTCCCCTCACTAACTTTTTTAAGTATTCTAACAAAAATTTAGGATCATTTTCGACATCAATCCAGCGCATTTTATCAATTTCTAGTTTAACCACACCTAAACCGCGCGATCGCCCGCCTCCGAGAGGTATTTGTCCGGTTTCAAATTGATGCAAACCAATCATTAATAAACCCAATTCCCAATCCTGAGCATTTTCAACTACTGCTTTAAAATCAAAAGGTGTTGCGGCGGGGACAACTTGGTAGTCGTAAAGTTTGCCATCTGCGGCGGTTTCTGTGTCTCTGTCAATGGCTACTCCATCTCGTTCTTGATATTGTCCGAACCACGCATCGGGTTGTACGGTTAAGTCGCGGACTTGAAATTTGCTGGCTATCCAGGGAGTGCCAAATAAACGGCCAATATCATCGGTTATTCCGATAAGTTGTTCTGTTAGCTCAAAGTCATTATTTTTGTGTTCATCTTTTAAATCTTTGACTTGCTTGTTTTTAGTTGAGCTCGTATAGTTAGCCGGATCTTCAGCTCGATTTGGATCGATACCTCGGAGGAAGCTCTCTAAGCGCGATCGCAGTGCACCTTTAAAGCTCGAACCGGGAATTAAAGGTTGGTCTAAAGCATCTTTGATTACTGGTAAATCGGAGCCAATTGGTTCGGTAGATCGACCTTTACTAATGCGTAATGCCGTTACAGTTGTAAGTTTTCCTGTGATTTCCAGTCTATTTTTGAATGTGTCAAACATAAAGCTATCAGGGGTTATTATTGACATAATTATGCTCTCCGTAGTGGCGTAAATATAGAGTGCGTTCTCTAGCAATACAACTTACACGCCTATCTTTGGGCAGATCGAAATGGTCAATATCTTTATGCTTGCCCACATAGCGTCGCAGCCGAAATATACCATCTTGCTTCATTGCACTGATACCATCTTTATGATTTTTTAGCAGACAAGCTGCCCTAGCTAGATTTTCTTGCAAGATAATTTTTTCATGAGCTGGTTTAGCTTCATAATCATCCAGAAAACTCTGATGATATTCTAACTTGGGAAATTGAAGCGGTTTTTCTTTTGAAAGCAGTTCTTTTTTACATTGCTCCCAAAGTAGCTGACCCCATGCTGATACAGTCATTTCTTGTCCATCAACTAAGATCCATTCTTGAGGAACTTTTTTAGCTTCTTCCCAAGATGTAGATATTGCCCCAACCTCCATCATTGCTAGTTGAACTTCGTATGGCTTAATCTCTGACACATCAACCTTTACAGGAAGCTTGGGAATTTTGATTAATTGATTAGACCCCTCGAATACATAAATAATTTCGTCAGCATAAAACATTCCGATTGTATTGAAATAGCCTTGCAAAGGTTTGAATCCACCGACGAGATTAAAGCAAATCGTGTATTTGCTCTTTTGCCATGTTTTAATAGTTTCTTGCATTGAAGGAAATAACTTAGCCATCCCTTCTACAAAAATATCGCTGCTAGCAGTAGAAAGTCCACGCTGAGCATGAGTGCTGATATTAGTTAATCCCTTGCGCTTTAAGAAAGACTCAACTATTTCAGCGGCAATTTGACCTTGTGCTGTGTCGGTAGTAACTAATAAGTGCATATCTGGTATGCCCTGTTCTATTTGCTCATTGTACAAACCATAAATACCATTTAGTTCTGCGCTAGCTTGTCGGATTTTATCGGTATCATCACTGTACAGTTCTTTTTCGGCTCTTTCCTTTAACTCTGAAATAATTTCTTCAATTTCTGGATAATGTTGAATTTCATTATCGGTATAGTTGGCCGTTTGCTGTAGTCTTTCATAGCAGCCATTCTCATCTATATCTCGATATATCTGGTTAGTTAACACGCTAGTACCAACAGTGGAAATTACAAGTCTAGCCATAATTTGTTTCTCCTAAATAATTGCAAGTGGATGACTAAAATTGACCTTTATTTTTGTACACTAGATAGCGAGCGCCATAGCCTAAATAGCGACGGGTAAGCTCTATCCAAATCTGATTAAAAAAATCTTCGGCTTTGGCATTTCGGGCAATATCCTGAGCAGTAGTTTTGATATTTCTGTCAATGTCATGAATAATTTTTTGAGCTAAAGAGTTTGGTCCTCTCCCCCACTTTTTATCGCGACCTACTTGATAAAGTAAAAAGTTTTTGATCACTTGCGTGCTTTCAGTTGTGTCAGCAACTCTTACTAAATTCCGAAATTGTGATTCTTCTAAGTCATTGTAAGAACTTGTATCTTCTAAGGCAGTTTGAATGTCCGTGACTAACTTATCTTCAGCTTGGCGAATTCCTTTTTGAATTTTGAGTTGTTTTTGTGGATCTAGTGATTCGCTCATACGGCATTCTCCCGAAATACAAGGTGAAACTGATTGCAAATTTGAATTTGTCCAAAACCTTCGCAAGTTCGATCGCCCACTCCTCTTACTTCCAAATCTCCCAACACGTTATCCCATATCTCCCGTTGATTTGTACTGAACAAATAAACCGAGCCTTTGTTGGTTATTAACTCTACATCTTTCATCAATCCCCAAGCCGCATTCCAGCCAGATAGATAATCGTAACTGCTGTACGCTGCTTCCAGTTTCAATGATGAATCTTCAACTTTGGCAAATTGCTGCAACATCTTTTCGGATATTACAGTGGTGCGCCGCCAGTTTTCGGTGAGGATGGCGTCAGATTGCAAGTCGAGGGTGAAATATGTGCGATCGCCCGGTAACTCCTTCAACGGAACGCCAAAAACTCCCCATTTCTGCCAACGGTCTTGTAGGGAATTAGTAAATTTAGTGATTCTTTGCTGTACATCTATTGTAGCACTAACAGGCTCTTTTGCGGTAATTTCAACTTTTCCTAATCCTCTGGAAGTCGAACCGCCCAAGCGGAAGTTCTGATTTCGCAGTTGAATGAAGTTACGCAAAGATTCTGCTAAATCGTCCTCCAATAAAATTGCACACCGATAGCAAACAGGCTGCTGTTTTTTCTCCTGAGATTCGTTCAAAACTTGAACGCTGTAAAGTATTTCTTCTTCAGATGCAGCCCTGCGGCGATTGATGCCGACTCGCGTTAACAGGCGTTTTTTAGTTTTTAGGCTGTGATACTTATTCTTGAATTTACAGTAAAAACTAATGTCTGTCGAATCGACTCTCCCTCCGTCTTTCGGGCAATTCGGATCGTAGGGATATCCGTAACCTTCGGCACAAAAGCGATCGATTAAAGTATCGAAAACACCATAATTTTTGGGTGTAAAACCAGATTTATTTTTAGAACTTAGTGCGGTAGTGGGTAAAACTCCATTGTCTTCAAGTCTCGTTCTATCGATGAGCTTGCCATTAATTACTAATGCTGGGTAAGCATTTTGAAAAATTGCTGGATTTTCACTCAAGAATAAAGCTTGAAAATCGCCACCATTTTCGGTCAAATCGCTGAATTGATGACCGGATTCGTTTAAGATTTTAGCAGCCACAGCACCCCGAATCACCGTACCGGGAATATAGTCTACAGCTTCGCTAATCGAACCTCCCGCTTTCTGACGGGCGATCGCCAAAGCAGACAAAGCCTTAATTTCCAGTTCAATTCGCTGCATTTTTCCTTCCCCTCGCTAGAAAATCCCAATCCGCTTCAGTCCCTTCAAATTCCGGTAAATTTTCCCAACTCAGCCATCCCAAACCGGCAGATTTACTTCCACCCAGTGCGTGAATGTGTTTGAAACCAGCCAACATCAAAGGTTTCGCGTAGCTGGGGCAATTTGGCAACAGATGAATTTGACCTTCAAACCTCAGTGAAACATTAGGTGGAGAAGTCTCCAAAAAGTAGAGTTTTTTCTCTTCTGCGGTGCGGCGACGGCGATTCACTGTCACCCCCGGACGTATAAAATTTGCCAAAACTTCCGGGTCTTCCGTACAAATCAAATCGTCAAAAATTACCCGGGATGGCAAAACAGGATCGCCGAAAATTTGACTTATTAAACAGTGATAAGTCTCATCATATCCTGATACTTCGTATTCGCGGCGCTTAAATTTATCCGGTGCGTTTTCTCTGCGGATTACCATTTTTCCCGGACTAGGAGACTCGCAAATCTCCCAATCCAAACCTCTAGCAATTTTCTCGCATTCGTGGCGGAGGCGGCCTTTGATTTGAGAACCGGGAATTAACAAGTTGCCTTCTGCATTGCGGACGATCGGCTTATCTGCAAGGGAACCGGAGGAACCGCCCGCGCCTACACACAATGCCGTATCGATTACTGCTGTAAGTGTGTAGGTTTCAACTAAATTTGACAGTTCATTGAGAACAATCATGAGTCTACCTCCATATTTGCTAAATCTTCTGAACTTGATTCGGAATCTTCCTCTGATTCAATAAAATCGTAAATATCCAGAAGCTCTCGCCAGATGGTTTCATAAACTCTTTCCTCTAAATCGTACATCCAAGGTGCTACATTGCCTTCATTAGTTTTAGCTTTGCACCAAGCTTCTTCAAATTCTTGTCTTAATTCTTTATTTCCCTGCTTGAGTCTGGTTCGGAAATAGCGGTAATTGAGGATTGTTGTTTGTTTCCCTTGTTCTAGGAAACTGCGAATTTGGTAGAGTTGCGATTTGGGAAATTCAGCTTTTTTCAGCGCTTTGACAGACTCAATCAATCCGCCAATTTCGTGCAAGGTGTAAGGTGCGGCGTATAGCTTAAGTTTTTGAGGACTTTCTTTGGTTAATGCTTCTTTGCGGAAATCCTCGATGCTGGAGGCGATCGCAGTTACAGATTTCATCACCAAAAAATCCACTGTGCCTCCACAGTATCCGTGCTTTTTTAAAGCTTTAGCACGTTTTTTGGCTGACTTTAGCAATTGTTCGTAAAGTTTTTTTGCATAGTAAATCGGAGTTTTATAGTCGGCAATCAACACGCCGATCGATGTACTTAATTGACAATTAGTAGTACCTGCATTTTGACTTAAGTAGCGGTGACACTTACTGAGATCGATAGGTTTTTCTGATGGCTGAGTTTGATAGTCACCTTTGATTTCCACACCGGGTATCTGAACTTGTCTGAGCAAAATTTGTTCAAACTGTTCTCCGATGGTTTTGGCGATCGCCAATGCCCGATCTGCTGGTACAATCAAGATAATATCATCGCCACCAATAGTAATAATCTCAAAGGGATGAATCCAAGCGCCATCTTGAAGAGTCGATTCTGACTTGTTATTTCCATTAAGTTCGCGAGGTTGAAGATGCTCAGCTAAGGCTTGAAAAACAGCATATCTAGTAGCATTGTCAACATCTTCGCTAAATTCTTGATATTTTTGGGGAGTGCTAATTTTTTGAATGTAGCCACCCATGTTATTACCGTCGGCATAGATGTAGGCTACAAAGCCATTACTCACACTGCCAAGCTGAGTTAAAGATTGAGCTATTTCAACGTCTTCAAGCTTGTTGTCGCCACAGTATTTCTGAAGTTTTTCGCGATGGTTTTCTAAGAAATCCTCAAACTTGTCAACCCAACCTTCAATGACATCAGCAGCTTCTTTGTTTGTGTACCAATGAGTTTCCTTGGGTTTTCCATGCTTAGCCCGATCGCCCGCTTTGCGTTTGCGCGCAGAAACCTCCGAAAACCAAGGATTGCTCGGAAGACCTTTTTCATTGGGATTGTCGGGATTGTCTGTAGCGCGGGTAATAGCCGATCGGCGATCGGCCTCATCCCTTTGTAAATAAGGGTGCGTTTCCAACATCGGCGGGTAGCGGCGGCTGAGGCGATTTTCAAATTCATTCCCACTGCGCCGCTGATTAAAAAGCACAGCCAATTTAGTAGTTAATTCATTAAAACTCTTGCGATTTGCAAACGCCTCTTCCACACAAGATGGGTCAGCAATACAGGGTTCGTTTGGCTGTTTATCTAGCTTACCAAAATAAGCCTCAACCAGCGGATTTTTATATTCTTGGCGGTATCGATCGAGCCAAAAGGTTTGTTCTATCGGGTCTCGCAGCAAACCAAATCGAATTTCTAAAAGCTTAAACGTATCTCCAACCGCGCATGAATTAGCAGTTATGGTTTCAAAGGAATAGCGTTTTTCAATAGCATCAGTTAACTCATTCACAAAAGCTGCTGGGCAGAAAGCTAAGATATTTCCGCCCGTAGAATAGACAATCATTTCAGGAATCAAAGCTTCTGAAAGCTTGGGTTCACCCGGAAAGTTTTCATCCAACCAATCTCTTACTTCTTGAAAGTGAAACTTGTAAAGGTTGGATTCAGGAGTTTTGTTAAAAAAAGCAGGCAAATCAACTAAGTTTATCCGATCTATAAGTGCAGATGCACCGCGAATATCTGGGAGTTTCGCCTCGTCAAAAACATACTGCTTAATCTTAGTTGCACCGCCGTAAACTAAGCCAATTTTTCCCGGCTGATTCCACAAGTTCGGGTATTTATTTTGCAAATCAGTAATTGTTTCGGGAAACTCTTCTCTGGAAATCTTTTCTGGAATAGCGAGAAGTTCCCGAACCCGATCGACAATCTCTCTCACATTTTCCGGCACTTCCTCCCCAGAATTCAAAGCCCGTCGCATTTCCTGCAACACGCCGATCTCAAATTGAGGTTTGCGTTTATCGCCCCAAGCCAGACACCAAGCAATACCAGTCGCGATCGAACTCCAACAACTTTTCATATGCAAACCACTCCCAATCAGGTTTAACAGCCCCCAGATTGCCTCAATAATTGGTAATTATTCAACCTGCAATTCCATCTAATTTCCTATTGTCACCTAAATTTTCCCGAAAATCACCAGCCCGAAAAATAATCGCCCAAATCCCCAAACAACCAGCCACTCTCGCAACTCTCATAACTCCCCCAACTCTCACCACCAAAGATTTTTCTGAGGCGACTTGCCCTGCATCTACCCAAGATGACAGCAAATAAGGTAAAGTAAACGGCACAAGAGTCTAGAACTCTCCAACGACCGCAACTGAGCAAACCCGCCCCTGACCAGCAAAACTGGCCGATACAGGCGGCATTAACCGCTAACTGTCAACCTCTAACAACCGAGAAAAATGCAAACCTACTACTACGTTTTAGCCAGCCAACGCTTTTTGCTAGAAGAAGAAGCCCTAGATGAAGTGTTTAAAGAAAGAACTCGCAACTACAAAGAACAAGAAAAAGAAATAGACTTCTGGTTGGTCAAACAGCCCGCTTTCCTAGAAGCACCGACAATGGCAGAAGTTAAAGCAAAATGCCCTCAGCCAGCCGCCGCTATTATTTCTACCGATCCTGTCTTCATCACTTGGTTGAAACTGCGATTAGAATATGTACTGACAGGTGAATTTCAAGCACCATCACCAACTATTCCCGATGCCCTTGCATCCCTACAGACAGCATGAATAAACTTGCCCAAAATTCGACCAAACAACTAACAGAAAGTAGGAGTAAATTGTACAAATTTATTTTGTCTCTACCCCTATTTTCTGCTACCTCGATCGCCCTTTTTGCCTTGACAATTTTATCGAGTTCTGTTAAAGCTGAGTCTAGCTGCAAACCGCCCCAGTCCGACGAATATTTACTGTTAATTGTCACCCGAACACCCGAACAGCAAGAAAGAGCAAAACGCTCTTTCCCCGGAAATACTGACAACACAGTTTGTCGGTACATCAACGACACGGTGACGCGAGTTGGTGGCTTTCGCGACTCGCAAATCGCCGGCGATTGGGTTAAATACATCCAAGATGTTGTCGGATTGCAAGCTTACGTAGTACGATCGCCCGCAGCGGCACTACCCCAAAATTTGCCAGTCTACAACCCTCAGCCAGCACCAGGTTCTGAACCAATCACCAATCCTCCAACGGGCAATCTTGCGTTCAATCCCCGACCCCTGGGCCCTGGTTATGCAGTGTTAGTAGATTACTTCAACCAACCGGAATTAGCCGCCCAAGTCAGGGAAGCATTAGGCACGCAAGTAGGCTTAGCTTCCTACGGCCAGCGTCCCTTTTTATTCGTCGCTTATACAACGGATCAAAACGCCGCTACTGCTGCTGTAAAAACATTGAGCGATCGAGGTTTTTGGCCGATGTTAGTAGACAGCCGCCGAGTTACCGTAATTGCTCCCGCTGTTCGCTAAAAGATAATCTACCCCCACGATTATTGGGAGCGTGAAATCACTACTACACCCAAAGTCCTAGCAGAGGGGGACTAATAACAATTATTGTTATTGTTGTTGTTGGGATTCTAGCGGGCTGCTTCCTAGCTGACTTTCTGCCCGCTTTTTTGCTTCCATTGCCGCTCCGTAATCCGGTTTGTAGCGAATTGCTTTGTCATAGGAGGATCTCGCATCTTCGTATCTTTTCACTGCCACAAGTGCATTGCCGCGACTGTACCAGGCTTCCGAGTAATCTGGCTTGACATAGACGGCTTCATTGTAAGAGGCGATCGCATCTTCGTACCGCTTCAAATTGTACTGGGCATTGCCTCTATTGTACCACCCTTGATATTCTTTCGGGTTTAAATCTAAGGCTCTGCTGTAACACTCAATTGCTTGTTCGTACTTGCGTAATTCGTGGTACGACCAACCTAAATTGTACCATGCTTGATAATAATCAGGCTTTAATTTTACCGCTTTTTCGTAAGCTTCCACCGCTTCTTCGTGCCGCCGCATTTTCAGCAAAGCGATACCTTTACTGTACCACGCTTGATAAAATTTTGGCTGGAACCGCACGGCTTTTTCGTAGGCTTCAAAAGCTTCTTGGTTTTTGTTCAATTCTAGTAAAACATTGCCTAAATTGTACCAAGCTTCAGAATTATCGAATTTGATTTCAACTGCTTTTTGATAGGATTCTACGGCTCGATCGTACTGTTTTAATTTTTGGTTAGCTTGTCCCCGATTGTACCAAGCACGGTACAAATTAGGCTGAAATTCGACGGCTTTTTCGTAGGAGGCGATCGCCTCTTCGTACCGCTGCGAATCTAACAGAGTATCGCCTCTGCCTTCCCACGCTGCGGCATAGTCGGGCTGGATTTTCAAAGCGTTATCAAAAGATGCGATCGCCTCTTGAGACTGTTGCAATTTATCCAAAGCATAACCGCGTCCCGTCCAAGCTTCCAAGTATTCGGGCTTTAATTCTATTGCCCGATCGTAGGCCACCTGCGATTCTCGGTATTTTTTCAATTCATATAAAGTTTTGGCTTTTTCCTGCCAAACTTCCGCGTAGTCCGGCCTGAGATTAATTGCTCGCTCGTAAGCTGCTAGAGCTTCTTCAAATCGGCTTAAATTGTAAAGAGTATTGCCTCGGTTGTACAGGTCAGTTGCATTTGCAGAATTAAAACTATTGACAGCATAAGTTGATGCTATAATAGTGATGCCAATTAAACTGGCGATCGACAATATTTTCAAATACAGTTTTCTTCGGGATTTGAGCGGCCCCTGCGCAGCAGCAACCGGAGGTAATACCGGAACTGTACCGCTGAAAGAATTTTTCAATTCTTTAATAGCTTGCAGCGTTTCGCCGGCACTAGCATAACGCTGCCGAAAATCGTACCTCACCATTTTATCTAAAATCTTAGCAAAATCAGGGCTGACAGATGTTTTGTCCTGCCAAATTATCTCTTCCGTGTCGGGATCTTTGGGTAATTGGTGGGGAGTTATGCCAGTGAGACATTGAATTGCGATCGCACCTGCGGCATAGATATCGCTGCTGAGTTTCGGGTTGCCGTGAGCTTGTTCGCTGGGCATATAACCGGGTGTACCGATGCTCACACTCAAGCTATTTTTGGGCTGAGGATTGGTGATTTGAGTGGTGATTTCTTTGACTGCACCGAAGTCAATTAAAACTAATTTTCCATCTTTATCTCTCCTAATTATATTCCGGGGATTGACATCGCGGTGAATCACATTTTGCTGGTGTACGAAATCTAAAATTTCGAGAAGTTCCTGCAATATACAAATAACTTCATCTTCCTTCATACCTCCCGCATTTCCAGGAGAAGCGGGCGTAATTTCTTGACTTAAATCGTGACCTTCTATGAATTCTTGAACGAGATAAAACTCTTTATTTTCTTCAAAATAAGCAAAAAGTCGGGGAATGCGATCGTGATTTCCCAACTTGTACAAAACTTGGGCTTCCGTATCGAACAAACGCCTTGCTACCTGTAGAGTTTCTGGATCGGTTGCTTGAGGCTTAAGCTGCTTGACAACGCAGAGGTGATTTCCCGGTAGCTGACTATCTTCAGCTAAATAAGTTTGAGCAAATCCGCCGCCTCCCAAGTGACGGATAATGCTGTAGCGACTGCTGAGTGTGATTCCAAGCATGAGATTTACCTAATATTTCCTAGTCTTTTGGAGAATTAGCTTCTAACCAAGCTGTCAAATCTTCGGCGTTTGAAAAATCTAACAGGGCTTCTGCAAGATTTTCTAATTTGTCGATCGGCAATTGGCGAATGCGGCTTTCAATATCCGGGTTTATTTGACCTAAACGGCGACTCAGCAAGCGCATAATTAACTTTACTTGTCCTTGTTGTCTGCCTTCTTGTCTGCCTTCTTCCCTACCTAAAGCCACTGAACTCTCCTGATCTTGAGCAAACAACTCTTCCTGTTGTAATTGGTTCAATTCTTCTGCTGTCAAGCTAACTTCATTGGCAATTTCAAAAGCTTTCTGTATTTCGGGGACTGTAGCCATTGTTTGAGGTACTTCATCCAAAGTGTCAGTAGTTTTGATAAAGTAAATCCACTTATCGGTAAGACTTTCCAGTTGATCCTGTTGTTTATTGAATTTTGGCAACTCTACAAATACTAACTCAATATCATTCTGTATATAATCAGAAAAGCGAGTTTTTTCTTTGAAAACAAAATGAGAAATTACGTCTTCATTGCCATCAAACATTTTATAATCTGTGATAGTCAAGGCAATCACAGGTCGTAAATTCTTGTATGATTCTCCTTTTGTTAGTTGAATTGCATAAGTCTTGGCTGCATTGTATAAAACTCGCTTGCCAAATGCCTGCACTTTCAAAACTTGCATTTCAATAATTACAAATTTTCCATCATTAAGTAGGGCTTTGACATCTAAGCAGCTATTTTTAAATCCAGCTATTTGAGGGCCAAGATAAGGCTCGAGGATTTCCAAGCTTTGAATTATGGATTCTCCTTCATAGAGTAGGGCATTTAAGAAACTAATCAAAATCTCTGTACTTTGGCTGGAGCCAAATATTTTTTTGAATGCAAAATCAATTTTGGGATTGATAAATTTCATGTTATTTTTCTTCCTCCAGATGCGTAGGGTGCGCACGGCGCACCTTACTTTAATTTTACTTTAAACTGCTTTCAAAATCTCGTCATCGACTGAAAAATCTATCTCGGCTTTGTCCCTTCCCGAAATTAGATAATCATTCTGAAATGAATCTTTCAAACCGGAAACTAAGTCAAATTCCGGCTTCCAGTTAAGCTCGGTAACAGCTTTATTTACTGAGGCAAAAAAGTGCTGCAATCGCATCGGAAAAGCTTTCTTTTTGCCGAAGTCAAATTGTTTGGGATCGTAGTGTACAATCTTAATAGAATCGGGTGATTTGCCAGCAGCCTGAATGCAGGCGCGGGCTAAACCGTCAAAGGTGACAAATCGATCGCCCGAAACGTTGTAAATTTGCCCGATCGCCCTTTCATTCCCCAAAACCGCCGCCATCGCATTCGCCAAATCCTGACAGTGCCCGAACTGCGTGAAGTGCAATCCGTTACCGGGAATCGGAATCGGTCGATCGCGCGCAATGCGATCGAAAAACCAAGCCTCCAAATCGTTATAATTTTGCGGCCCGTAAATGTAAGTCGGGCGAATCGAAGTCCAAGGCAAACCGGACTGAGCCAAGTAAGTTTCGGTTTCGCATTTACCCAAATGCCGGCTTTTCGGATCGGTAGCATCCCCTTCAATATGAGGCATTTGATCCGACTTCAAATAAACCCCCGCAGAGCTCATGTAAACAAAGTGCTGCACCCGCCCTTTAAATATTTCAGCTAAAGGCTTTGTATCGCCCAATTCGCGACCGTTGTTGTCAAAAACGGCGTCAAACTCCTCCGTCGATAACTTGTCTTTAAGTCGATCGACATTTGTGCGATCGCCCAGAATCTGTTTCACGCCAGAAATCGGTACAGGCTTATTGCCCCGGTTAAACAACACCACTTCATGCCCTTGTGCTGCTAAAATCTTAGTAAGATAAACCCCGATAAACCGAGTACCGCCCATCATTAAAATTCGCATTAATTTCGATGCTCCTTACAGTTAGTCTAAATATCTTACAATAAAGTTATGCCCTAGCTTTACTCAAATAGCAATTACGCGTAAATACCAGAGAAACCGGGTTTTTCACCAGTATCAAAAACTCAAATCCAGTATTTTCGTAAAAAACCCGGTTTCTGCCGACCGGACGATCGAATTGTGCGTGAAGCGAAGCTATCCCGCAGGGAATCGCTCAAAATAAACATACTTTCAATTTGCCTAAAATAGCCCTATGCAAGTTCCCAGGCTGCATCCAGAAACAATCGAAGAAGTCAAACAAAGAGCCGACATAGTAGACGTTATTTCCGGTCGCGTTGTCTTGCGGAAACGCGGCAAAGAATTCGTCGGATTGTGTCCCTTTCACGACGAAAAATCTCCCAGCTTTACAGTCAGCCCAGCCAAACAAATGTACTATTGTTTCGGCTGCGGTGCAGGCGGCAATGCTTTTAAGTTCCTGATGGAATTAGAGAAACGCCCTTTCAGCGAAGTAGTATTAGAACTAGCTAAAAATTATCAAGTCCCCGTCAAAACAGTCGAACCAGAACACCGACAAGAATTGCAGCGGCAGATTTCTCTGCGGGAACAACTGTATGAAATCTCAGCACTAACAGCCAAGTTTTACGAACACGCTTTGCGGCAAACCCAAGGAGAAGAACCCTTAGCATATCTCAAATCAGAACGCAAACTCAGCGAAGAAACTATCCAACAATTTCAATTAGGTTATGCGCCCCAAGGTTGGGAAACACTTTACAGTTATTTAGTAGAACAAAAAAACTATCCGGCGCAGTTAGTAGAACAAGCAGGATTAATTGTACCGCGCAAATCGGGAGGAAGCGGCTATTACGATCGCTTCCGCAACCGCATTATCATTCCCATTCGCGATACCCAAGGCAGAGTCATCGGTTTCGGCGGCAGAGCTCTCGGCGACGAACAGCCGAAATACCTCAATTCTCCCGAAACAGAACTGTTCGATAAAGGCAAGACTTTATTTGCCTTAGATACAGCCAAAACAGCGATTGGTAAAGCCGATCGCGCGGTGGTTGTAGAGGGGTACTTTGACGCGATCGCACTTCAGGCAGCCGGCATCTCCAACGCCGTCGCTTCCCTCGGCACAGCCTTAAGTTTAAACCAAGTGCGGCAGTTATTGCGCTACACTGACTCCAAACAAATTATCCTCAACTTCGACGCGGACAAAGCAGGAACTCAAGCAGCAGAGCGCGCTATTGGAGAAATAGAAAAACTTGCTTATCAAGGAGAAGTGCAACTGCGAGTGCTCAACATTCCCGACGGCAAAGATGCCGACGAATACCTGAAAACATACTCGCCAGAACAATATCGAGAATTGCTCGAAAATGCTCCTTTATGGATAGACTGGCAACTGCAACAAATGCTCGTGAATCAAGATTTGAAGCAAGCCGATACTTCCCAGCAAGTCACCAAAAAAATTATTAAATTATTAACCAATATCACTGACGACAATCAGCTAGCTCATTACCTGCAAAAGTGCGCCGAAATCCTCAGCAAAGGAGATTTTAGACTCACAAAAATGCTAGCAGAAAACTTGCTCAATCAAGTAGTCAGCGATTGGGCAAAGCGGCAGAGTCAAGACGAATCTTTGACAATGCCCCTGTTAATTAGAAACAAGCTGAAGCCGAACAAACAATATAAAAAACAGCGTGCAAGCGGCGAAAATAAAAGCTCAAAACAAGGCTTATCTGCCGCAGCCCGCAGTCTTTTAGAAGAAGCAGAAGCGCAACTATTGCAGATTTACTTGCACTGTCCCGAATACCGCAAAGATGTCATAGAAGCCATAGAAGCTAGAGACGTACAGTTTAGCCTTTCTCACCACAGATTTTTGTGGCACCAGATTGTGAATGCAGAAATATTGCACAAAATGTCTTTACAAGTAGCGCCTTCTGAGTTAATATTGAAATTGCAAGATAGCTTCATTGAATATCCCAATCAACTCAATCAAATCTCGCATTTATTTCACTTAAATGAGTTCTCAGAAAGAAACGTGTATCGCGCACCTTTAGTAATTAGATCGGCCCTCGCCTGTATCGAGCAAATTATCAGCATGAAGC
Source organism: Microcoleus pseudofavosus SVA1_A4 (assembly GCF_036700565.1). Lineage (NCBI taxonomy): Bacteria > Bacillati > Cyanobacteriota > Cyanophyceae > Oscillatoriales > Microcoleaceae > Microcoleus > Microcoleus pseudofavosus. The sequence goes on along the minus strand of NZ_JAUBPE010000060.1, from coordinate 31,478 downwards.
GCCGCCGGATTGCACTCAATATGTGGGAAAAAGCCAAGGCAGCTAGCATTCCCGAAGAAGCTCTAGAATATCACCAACTATTTTGTGCCGAACAAGAATGGCTCAAGGAATTAGATCGGCTGCGTCAAGTTAATTTTTACGATTTAACATCCGTGCCTTGGGGCTAATACCCTTTTAGATTTTAGATTGGGGATTGGGGATTGGAGATGATATCAACTCCGGTAGCATCGGAATTAATATTACTCACAGTCAGGACACGGCAGTGCCGTGTCCCTACTCCCATTAAGTGTAGGGACACGGCACTGCCGTGTCCTCTATATCATTCCGATGCTACAAGCCTGTTTGTACTAAGGACTTTATTCCTTTATTCAACGAGCCTTTTAATAATCGCAAAAAAGAGTTTCGCGAGTGTCTCTGCCCGTCACGGGATTAGTACCTTTTGCAACTTTACAAAGTTTTTCTATCATATCATCTCTCAGCAGTGTTTCTGTAAAATCAGCACCGTCAATGACAGCTCCTTCGAGTCTTGTATTGTAAGCGAAAGCACCCTCAAGGATAGCATTAGTTAAATTTACTTTCCTCATGCGAGCCAAATCTAAAGTAGCACCCGTTAAATTAGCCCCTTCTAAATTTGCCTCTTCCAGATTGGCACCAAAAAAGCTGATGCCGCGCAAATCTGCATTAGTAAAATTGCTGTTGCGAAGATTAGCTTTATTAAAACTGTCGTCAGTCAGAACTTTGCCAGTAAAATCAGCGCCGACTAGGATTTCTTTGTCGTGATCCAAAGCGAAAGCAGGTGCGGGATTAATGCCGATCGCCCCAGCGGTAATTACTGCTAAAATAACAAAGCTCAGCAAGAAACTATAAATATGTTGGCGAATTCCAGAATTCATACAAGTTAAAGCTAATGGGCAGCCGTGACAGTTCAGAATTGAATTCTACCAGAAAGCGCGATCGCCCGTTAGCCACCGCTGACTTTAATTCCCCCCAATCCCCAAACTCTCGGGCTTTGGGCACATTGGGAGAAAACTTAGTCGCCGACTGGTTGCAGCAGCAAGGTTGGGAAATCTTGCACCAGCAGTGGCACTGTCGCTGGGGAGAGATTGACATCATCGCACTCGGAAGAGATGAAGAAAGCGCAAAAAACCGAGGTCTTCCCAATCACCAATTCCCAACATTAGCATTTGTCGAGGTGAAAACTCGCCGCCGGGGAAATTGGGATGCTGGTGGAATGCTGGCTGTTAGTACCACAAAACAAGCCAAACTTTGGCAAACAGCCGAAATATTTTTAAGCACTCGTCCAGATTTAGCAAATAATTCTTGTCGCTTTGATGTCGCCCTAGTCAGGTGCGAACCTTCACGACAAAACACTAAGCGAATATTACCACCATTAACACCATCCAACTCTCAATCCGCCGTTGCCGGAAACTACCTGCTCACCCTGCAAGAATACATTCGATCGGCTTTTAGCAATTAAAAATATATAATTAAAAATTAGAGGGTAAAATCTCAAACCACTGCCACTAGGTAATTTTTAATTGTTAATTTCCCTAGGGTGTCGCGAATTTCTCTCTTCATTTTTAACGGAGGTGAAAAAACAGTTAAATCTTCTCCCCCTGTCCCCTTCTCTCCCTCTCCCTATCTGTCATAACAGTTAATTTATATGATTAGCAGTCTAGGCGAGAGTTTCCGGGCAATATCCCAGACCCTTGACAAACTGCTGGCGAAACGCTTCAATTTCCTTGCGGTCCGGGCTGCCGTGACAAACCACGGCCACCTGGTAGCGGCGCATCACGCTCAGCGGCGACTGTCCCGTTTCCAAACTCCAAAGTGCCATTTGCAAGCGAATTTCAGGATCGTAAGGAATCCCGAGTTCGTTCATAAAAGCCCGAAAATCGCCGTGCATTTCTGGAGTTAAATATTGGCTCATTTTCACCTTTACCACCCAGCCGTCAATTTGGTGAATAACAGTGATAAATTGCAAGGGAACATGACTAGCGGCGCGCAGGTAATCCACGACTCTCAGAGTGAGGCTAGTATTGGCGATGTAGTAGAGGTATTCCATAACTATCCTTCGAGCAAAGGTGGTGCTATACCTCTATCATCGCGGGCTATACCCGCCTCCACAAGGGGAAAAGCACCCGACTTGGGATGGGGGTTTTTACCCAATTTGTTACCTAGTTGACAGATTGATTTGATAGGAATTCACTCGATGACAGAGATTGACTGGTCTTTGGACGGCTACGACTACGAACTTTCGCCCTCGCGCATTGCCCAAAATCCCGCAGTGCCGAGGGATAGTTCTCGCTTGCTGGCTGTAGATTCTCCCAGCAGCCACCAACACCGGATTTTCCGGGATTTACCCGATTTGCTGGAGCCGGGAGACTTGCTGGTACTGAACAACACCCGCGTGCTGCCAGCGAGGCTCTACGGGCACAAACCCAACGGCCCGGCTGTCGAGATATTGTTGATGGAAGAACGGGAGCACAACTGTTGGCTGGCTTTGGTTAAACCGGGGAAACGCTTAAAGTTGGGAGCAAAAATTGAGTTCGATCCGATCGCCCCAGAGTGCCGCGAAGAAGCAGCAGGCCCTTGTTGTTGCATTCCACAAGGGGCCGTAGCCACACTACCCGATCGCCTGACTGCGACAGTTGTAGCCCGCGATGACGCAACAGGGGGACGGCTGTTGGAGTTTGACATCCCCACAGATGCGACTCTGGCGAAGTTTTTGGACGAATACGGCCACGTACCCCTGCCGCCCTACATCGACAATTCCCAAGCTTCACCGGAACAGTACCAGACTGTTTATGCCGATCGGCCAGGGGCGGTGGCTGCCCCCACAGCAGGCCTGCACTTCACTGAAGAATTGTTCAGCCGCTTGGAACAGCGGGGAATAGAAAAAACTTTTGTCACCCTGCACGTTGGAGTAGGGACGTTTCGCCCGGTGGAGGTGGCAGACGTGACGGCTCACCAAATGCACGGCGAATGGGTGGAAGTACCCCCCGCCACCGTCGATAAAATCCGCGAAACTCAAGCTAGAGGCGGGCGGATCTTTGCCGTGGGTACAACAGCAGTGCGAGCTTTAGAGGGAGCAGCGGCGGCGAGCGGCGATTTTTCCTTGCAGCCTTTTTGCGGCCAGACAAATTTGTTTATCTACCCGGGTTACAAGTGGCGGGTTGTAGAGGGGATGATTACCAATTTTCACTTGCCCCGCTCTACTTTGATGATGATGGTAAGTGCGATGATTGGAAGGCCTCGGCTGTTGGATTTGTACCGAGAAGCGATCGAGCATCAGTACCGCTTTTATTCCTTTGGCGATGCCATGCTGATTTTACCAACAGCAAAAATTGATTGATCGATCGGGCATCGGGTTCGCCCCATGCCCGGTATTCCGTTTCTATTCTTCCTCCTCTTCTTCATTGCCGGGATACACGAAACTGTTGGAACGCCCAGTCAGAACAGATTTGCCCAGAGACAGAGCTTTCTGAGCTGCCACTACAGCTTTGCGCTTCCAGGTTGCCTTGCGCATATTCTTCTTGGATTTGGAGGTTTTCTTCTTAGGGACTGCCATGACGCTAAATACTTTCTGCTTGCTTATATAGACAAACAAACATTCTAGCCGATCTTGCCGGCAATGCTTACTAGAAAAACCGCAACAACTGCTGGGTCAGCAATATCAAGTAGTAGGGTGCGTCAGCGATTAGCTTCTGGAAAAATAGACAAAATCCCCTAGGTAACGCACCCGCAGCAGCTAAAGTTCGTGAAAGTGGTAGATCACGACCCCAGTTACGGCATCGTTCTCGATACTCACATAACCGGTTTTGAGCATTGCCGTGAAAGCCTCTTCCACTTCGGCAAAAGTAGCGCCGGTTGCCATCACCCCTTGGGTGACAGATAATCTTCCGTTCTTGGTATAAGCTGCCTTCAGGAGTTTAACCCCTAACTGGTCTGGAGTTTGCTTGGGGTATGTCGCGGCGATCGCCCCGCTGACGGGATATAGCGGTATACCTTCGCGAGATACGCCGAGTTTGCCCCTGAGACTGGCATTGTGTTCGTCCACCATGTTCGGCAGCAGCAGCAAGTCAAACAATTGCCCGAACCCAAACAAACCAAAGGTAAACAGCCACAGCAAACCCGTACCAATCTTGCCGTTGTAGAGGCGGTGGAGTCCGAATGGGCCGAAAAAACAAGCTGCCCATAAAAGGTAACTAACACCTAAATTGCTCATTTTCTGACCGTCCTGCCTGGTTATTCTAACTATTGGACTCCCTCAATATATATTTTGTACTTTCTCTTTGGTGTTTAAACAGCTTGACACCAGCAGATATTTGTGCATTGTCCAAAGTTATTGGTTATTTACTACCAATTCCCCAATTCCCCATGCCCCATGCCCCATGCCCCATGCCCCATGCCCAGTGAGTAATTTTGCGTAGCAATTCTTAACGCCAGTAACATATTTCGGCGGGCGAGAGCTTGGTAAACTGGAGGGCGTGGAAATTACAGCAGCTTTGACCTAGATTCCACACGGAGCGCCAAACGGAGCGCGCCGCCAGCGCTGGCCGGACATACACGAGCGCGATCGCCCGCAGTAACCGACAACTGAAACAAGCAAGTAGTTATAAGCAGAAATCCAATAAACATATGGTAGATTCCCTCAAAAAACCAACTTTTGAAGAACAGCGGCAGGAAGCGAAAACCCCAGCCAAAGAAACTATTCTCACGCCGAGATTTTACACAACAGACTTTGACGAGATGGCCAAAATGGACATCTCCGTAAATGAAGCCGAACTAGAAGCAATTATCAAAGAGTTCCGCGTTGACTACAACAAAACCCACTTCGTGCGGGATGCCGAGTTCGATCAATCTTGGGAACACATCGACGGCGAAAAGCGCAAGTTATTCATTGAATTCCTCGAACGCTCTTGCACCGCTGAGTTTTCTGGCTTCTTGCTCTACAAAGAATTAGCACGCAAGCTCAAAGACAAAAACCCGGTACTCGCCGAAGGTTTCTTGCTGATGTCCCGCGACGAAGCGCGGCACGCCGGATTCCTAAATAAAGCGCTGTCGGACTTTGGTTTGTCCCTAGATTTGGGTTTCTTGACAAAGAGCCGCAGTTACACATTCTTTAAGCCGAAGTTTATTTTCTACGCCACTTACTTATCCGAAAAAATCGGTTATTGGCGCTACATCACGATTTATCAGCACTTGAAAGCGCATCCTGAAGACCAGATTTATCCGATTTTCCGATTCTTTGAAAATTGGTGTCAGGATGAAAACCGCCACGGAGATTTCTTCGATGCGGTGATGAGAGCTCAGCCCCAGATGTTGAATGATTGGCGCGCCAAACTTTGGTGCCGTTTCTTCCTGCTGTCGGTATTCGCCACAATGTATCTCAATGATATCCAGCGCGCCGGTTTTTATCGATCGCTCGGACTCGATGCTCGCGAATACGACATTGAAGTGATTAAAAAGACCAACGAAACAGCAGGCCGCGTATTCCCCGTGATGCTGGACGTGAACAATCCAGAATTTTACGAACGGCTGGATATTTGTCTCAAGAACAATCAGCAGTTGACAGCAATTGTTGCTTCTAATACTCCAAAATTCTTGCAATTCTTCCAAAAATTGCCTCTGTATTTGTCGAACGGCTGGCAGTTGTTGAAACTGTACTTCATGAAGACGATTGAATCACCTTCAGTTGAGGGTGCAGTCCGTTAATTTTTGATTTTTCATCCTCTGTGACGGCGGTTCTGCAGCAAGCAGAGCCGCTTTTTTTGGATATAATGTTAGATTAGTTTTGAAGGGCGATCGGGTTTGCCGCAGCGAAGGTTAAAAGTCATAATTGTAATTTTTAGGCTATTCTAAACTCAGTATTTTTAAATTAGCGATCGCTCTCAAATCTACTATCTTTTCGGTGCAGTTCCTATGAAACTCAACAAAAAGCAATTCAACAAATCAACTTTGGTTTTTTCCCTGGGAATGCTCGGCGTTTTCCTCGTGTCTTTAACTCTGCGATTTTGGGAACTAGAGAGATTTAACACCTTAGTATTTGACGAGGTTTACTATGCTAAATTTGCCAACGATTATCTCACAAAAACTCCCTTTTTCAACGCTCACCCGCCTCTGAGCCAGTACATAATTGCGATCGGCATTTGGATCGGCACTCACCTTCCCTTCGGCAAAACAGCCGTCAACAGTATGGCTGGTTCCCTGCTTTCCCCTTGGGATTACCGCTGGCTGAATGCTCTCACGGGTTCCTTTATTCCCCTAGTTGTGGGAGGGCTAGCTTATCAGCTAGTTCGGCGCCGCACCTTTGCTTTTCTTGCTGCTTTATTTATCGCCTGCGACGGTCTGTTTTTAGTTGAGTCTCGCTACGCGTTGAACAACATTTATCTGGTTTTGTTGGGAATTTTAGGTCAGTTATTTATTTTAAAATCCGTAGAAGCAGAAGGCAAAAAGCGCTGGCTTTTGCTGGTACTAGCCGGCACCAGTTTCGGCGCTTCGGCTGCTATCAAATGGAACGGATTGTGGTTTCTTTTCGGTACTTATCTGATTTTAATCTGCGCTTGGGCGGTGCGTTTCATCCAGGGAAATAAAGGAAATGAAGAACTGAGCCGCGAGGTAGATTCAACTCTAATTCCTCCCGAAAGTCCCGTACAAAAACTGATTCAACTCAATTTTATAGAACTATGCTTGAGTCTAGCTGTGATTCCTATTCTAGTTTACAGCATCTCTTGGATTCCTCACCTGCACTTTAATCCAAATCCCAATTTCTGGCAGATGCAAACGGAAATTTTGACTTATCACCAGCGGATTAAAAGCGGCCCAGATGTACATCCTTACTGTTCCACGTGGTACAGTTGGCCTTTGATGCTTCGCCCCATAGTTTACTTCTACAAAACTGCTAGCAGCAATGCCCAACCAGATCCGGTTTTGCCGCCTTTACCTGAAGGTGCAACTCAGGCAATTTTTGACGTTCACGCGATGGGAAATCCCTTCCTTTGGTGGTTGTCAACCTTAGCTTTATTGCTAGTAATAGGAGTTTTAGTTCACCGGATTTTGGTGTGGCTGCAAACGCGCAGCGAAGCTTCAGTTGACACGATAGAACAGCAGCGGCCGATTTTGTTTCCGCCGACTGCCCAAATGTGGCTGGCGTTGTATTTAATAGTTAATTGGACCGCTAATTTGCTGCCTTGGGTGAAGGTGACTCGCTGCGTATTTTTGTACCATTATATGGGCTGTTCCGTGTTTGCAGCCTTAGCACTTGCTTGGTGGGTTGACAGGTGGCTGCACAGCCCTCAAACTCGACTCCGAGGGATGGGGGTAACAATTATTTTTCTGGTTTTGGGTGCTTTTATTTTCTGGATGCCTATCTATTTGGGACTGCCTTTGTCGCAGTGGGAATGGAAAATTCGGATGTGGCTGCCGTCTTGGGTTTAAGTTAGAAATAATTCTTTTATTAACGGGCAAGATGCCCGTTACCCAAGAAAATTAAGTTTTGTGGAACAGGCATCTTGCCTGTTCCTAACCAAGGTGCAAGATGTAAGTTATAACATTTATGACAAAGGTGAGTTTGCAAAAGCGAGCATTATTTTTGATACAGTGCTCGATAAACAGGTTCGCCCCGTTTCAGAGTAGCAATTTCTCTTTCAGTAGCAACAGGCAGGGGATTTTCTGCTAACCATTCGCCCCCATTTTGACGTTTAAAACTAGGGTGAGATGAAAAGCGATCGCACATTTCCCTTTCTACTTCCTCAATATCTGACTGGATAAAAACTTCGCCGCCAATTGCCAGATAAGTTGCCAATTCGTTGACTAATTCCTGCTGCACCACCCGCCGTTTGTGGTGCTTTTTCTTGAACCACGGATCGGGAAATTGAATGCTAACTCGCTGCAAAGTGCCAGCGGGTAAAGTTTCTAAAATTGGCTTCAGAGAACTATTAGCATTGCAAAACAAATAGTGCAAATTTGTCAAGCCTTTTTCGTCGCGCCAAAGATTCGCCTCCTCTACCAGAGGTTCCCGAATTTCTAATCCTAGAAAATTCCAGTCTGTTTGTACTTGCGCCATGTGCCACAAAAACCGTCCTCTGCCGCAGCCGATATCTAAATGCAGCGGCAAATTTAAGTCACCATAGATTTTTGTCCAATCAGGGGGACTTGCAGATACTTGATATCTAATTGATAGGGGATTGACGTGTTCCCGCACTCTTACTCTTGCCAATTTTGCTGTCTCCTGAAAAAATTTGTTTGCTTTACAGAGAAAACTGAAGTCCTCACTACAAACCGGTTCGTAGTAAGGACTTTAGTTTTTTTTAAGCTTCTGGTTCAATGCCTAACGCTCTTAATTGTGCGGCCAATGTTTGCGATCGTTCCCGTTCTTGTTCGGCACGTTCTCGTTCTTGTTCGGCTTGCTGTTGAGCGATCGTCTTTTGCTGCCGTTCTTGTTCGGCTTGCTGTTGAGCGATCGCCCTTTCCTGCCTTTCTCTTTCCACCATCTCTGCTCCCCACAATAACATCTGTCCGCTCTCATCCCACCACCGCAACCAATATCCAGTTCTTTCGGCCTTTGTTCCCTGCCAAACCCCCAGAAATAACCCAACTCCTGCAATCCAATAACGGCCGTTTAAATCTGGTGGTTGTACTTCATACTTTCCTGATGAATCCAACTGGTAGACTTCTAACACTCCGGCGGCTGGCTCAAAAAGTGCATAGATTGGAACTCGCAACACTTGTTCGTAAAAAAACCATTTTCCAGGCGGATAAGTTTGTTTACTAGAATATTCATCGTTGGGACTAGCTGATAAAAATTCCATTACGATCGCCGGAATTTCCCCTTCTAAGTTCGGAGTGTAACTGCGGCGAATTTCTTGACTAGAAAGCGGCTGTACGTTGCGAGCATAAAACCAATCTGGAGCTTTGATAATTAGCTTGCTGTCTACTGTTGCACAAATGCCCATATTTGGGGCAATCAATATTCCTGCTACTATTAGCCCCGCGATTTCTAAGATTTCCCGCAAGGCGGCAGCTAGCAAGGGCTGGTCGATATTTTCCACTGGTTCCTCGTCTAAAATGAAATCGTCTGGCAATTTTTCCCAGGTAATTTTTAAGTCGGCTGTACTGACTGTCACGGTATTTTACCTCTTATTGAGAGTGCTATTACTAAGACTGCTGGAGTGCGGTTTGCAATACTTCTCGGTGAAAGAGCGATCGCTCTACTATAAATTTTATCCTGTCTGGCGATAAGGCGTCGCCGTTGGCGTAGTGTTCGATCCAGGTTTTGCTGATTAAATAAGGATCGTCTGGCAATTCTGATAATAAGTATCCCGGCATTTCTAGCTCTTCCATTAACTGGCTGACTTTGGGATCGTAGCTGAGGGCAAAACAGCGGCATTCTTCGGATGCTGCCATAATTAAACTGTGGTAGCGCATCCCGATCGCCATTTCTACTCCCCGGAATACTCCTTTCAATTTTCTGGGGTCTTCTAAAGTCAGAATGCGGCTCCTTTTCGGCAGGGCTTCGTGCAAATGTTTGGCAATTTCTAAGTCGTGAGACGCTTGAAAAGGCAGCAGCAAAATCAAGGTGCGAGTTGCTTTTTGAAAGTCAACTAAAGCTTGAGTTAAGATTGACAAACGGGCGGGAGTTAGTGTAGGATGAGAACGCAAACAAACAGCAACTCTGGGCGCCGGCAAATCCCACAAACCGGACACGGGCGAATTCTCCAAAGCCCACACGGGATCGGGCGCTAAAGTAAAGGGAATTTGCCAATCTGCAAGTAGGGTAGCTGAGCCTTTATCCCGCACGCTGACGGCGGTGCACCCAGCAAAACAGCGCTGAGATAACTTGCGAGTCATTTCGCGCTTCAAAGGGCCAATTCCCTGAGCCCAGGCAACAGTTTTTAAGCCCATCTGTTGCGCTAATCCCATCAAACCGCCATAATAGAAAGGGCTCGCAATGCTGGTAGCGTCTTGGATTAAACTGCCGCCGCCCCAGATTAGGGCGTCGGAGGTGCGGAGTGCTTCGAGAACTTGAAACGCATTCATGCCATCGCGCGCAGCTACCCCGTAACGCTGATTTGTCTCGGCAGGATTGCCAGACAGGACGATCGGCGTCACGCCATCTGGTAACATTTGCAGTAGCGATGCCAACAGCGCCTCGTCGCCGCCGTTGCCTTTACCGTAATAGCCGCACAAAATTGCTCGCATTTCTACTCTTTTATTTGTTTGTGATGGGGAATCTAACGATTTTAGATTTTAGATTTTAGATTTTAGATTTTTTTGATATTTTAGATTTGATCCTACTACCAAAAAAATGCTACGGTCAGCAAGCTTCAAGGCTTTACGTCATCAATCAGCTCAAATCGCAAATCTAAGAAAATCTCGAATCGCTAATCTAAAATTGTATGACGCATCATACTTTATATGACAGTTGCGTAAGTCCCGATCGATAAATCTTTCATCTTCGTTCACGATACAAAAAATGCACGCTTTGTCAATTCCCACCTGGATTATTCATGTCTCTAGCGTCGTCGAGTGGATTGCCGCCATCTGGTTAATTTGGACTTACGGCGAAGTCACTCAAAATCGAGCTTGGTGGGCCCTTTCCGCCGGAATGCTGCCCGCTCTTGTCAGTGCTATGTGTGCCTGTACGTGGCACTATTTTGACAACTCTCCCGCCCTAGAATGGATCGTTACCCTGCAAGCGGCGATGACTCTCTTCGGCAATTTTACTTTGTGGGCGGCGGCTTGGTGGATTTGGCGATCGGCTCAGCCAGCAGAGAAAATTAAAGATTTAAAAATGGAGAAACTAATTGAAAAATAGCACTATTTGGGCAACATTTACGGCTAGTTCACTTTTGTTAGCAGCCGGATTTTTGCTTCCGGGCCAAGCCAGCAACATTCCCGTGCAAATCGCCCAACAACCTAACTGCAAAAATCCTCAAACCACGCTAGACATGAATGTCTGTTCCAGTCAAGAGTTTCAGGCCGCCGACAGTAAGCTCAATCAAGTATATCAGCAACTCCAAGCAAAAATTAGCAGCAGACAAAAGCAGAGATTGACTGTGGCACAGCGTACTTGGATCAAATTTCGAGATGAAAATTGTGATTATGCAAAAGGGCAGTTTGAAGGCGGTACTTTGGCTGCTTCTACCTACGGTTATTGCAGGGCTAGAGTGACGCAAGAACGGATTAAAGATTTGGAAGGTTATTTGAAACAAGCAAATTTGTAAAAGTTCGATCGCGATCGAGAATAATTTACCCATTCAATCATCAATACCGCGACAACCTCATCTTTTGCACTTTTAGAAGCCCCAGCACAAACCAGCTCAAGAGTGATATAAAGCTTTGTTTTTTATTTTACGCTTTGACACGCCAATGGTGTAAAATCTAAATTCTCAAATCTTATATTTTAAATCCCTATGTCCTTCGTTGGTTTGCACATTCACAGCGATTACAGCCTGCTAGACGGGGCGTCTCAGCTACAGCAGCTCGCAGAACGGGCGGTGGAATTGGGGATGCCCGCGATCGCCCTTACAGACCACGGGGTGATGTACGGGGCGATCGAGCTAATCAAAGTTTGCCGAAATAAAAATATCAAGCCGATTATTGGCAATGAAATGTATGTCGTCAACGGCGACATTGAAGTAAAAGTTCGAGGTAGAAGAAAATACCATCAAGTTGTTTTAGCTAAAAATACCCAAGGTTATAAAAACCTCGTCAAACTAACCACAATTTCCCACTTAAAGGGAATGCCAGAAAGAGGTATTTTTGCCAGACCTTGCATCAACAAAGAACTGCTCAAACAATACTCCGAAGGTTTAATTGTTACCAGCGCTTGTTTGGGTGGCGAAGTTCCCCAAATGATTCTGCAAAACAAGCTAGACACTGCCCGCGAAGTTGCCAAATGGTATAAAGAAGTATTTGGAGAGGATTATTATATAGAAATTCAAGACCACGGTTCCCAAGAAGACCGGATTGTTAATGTTGAAATCGTCAAAATTGCCCGCGAACTAAACATTAAAATAATTGCCACCAATGATTCTCACTATATTTCCTGCAACGACGTAGAAGCACACGATGCTTTGCTGTGCATTAACACCAACAAACTAATTGAAGAAGACAAGCGGATGCGCTATAGCGGCACTGAGTATCTTAAGTCTGCTATGGAGATGGCGCAACTGTTTCGAGACCACTTGGATGCTGAAACGATCGAAGAGGCGATCGAAAATACCCTAGAAGTCGCCAATAAAGTATCAAGATACGAGCTGACAGGAGAAGCTCGGATTCCCACAATCCCAATTCCCCCAGAACATACCGCCGATACCTATGTAGAAGAAATATCTTGGATAGGACTATTAGAACGCCTCAAAGCCCGCACTAAAAATGAAATCCCCCCAGTCTACAAACAAAGGCTAGAATACGAGCTAAAAATGATTCAGCAGATGGGTTTTTCTGAATATTTTTTAGTGGTTTGGGACTACATGAAATATGCTAGAGATCACAATATTCCCGTAGGGCCCGGACGTGGTTCTGCGGCAGGTTCTTTAGTTGCTTACGTCCTCAAAATTACCAATATAGACCCCGTACACCACGGACTACTATTCGAGAGATTTCTCAATCCCGAACGTAAATCTATGCCAGATATCGATAGCGATTTCTGCATAGAAAGACGCGACGATATGATCAAATATGTCACCGAAAAATATGGTACAGACCGCGTAGCACAAATTATTACTTTCAATAGAATGACATCAAAAGCTGTCTTGAAAGATGTTGCCAGAGTTTTAGGTATTCCCTACAAAAAAGCCGACGAAATGGCAAAATTTATTCCCGTATCGCGGGGAAAGCCGGAAAAATTGAAAGTGATGATTTCCGATGCTACACCTTCACAGGAATTTAAAGAAAACTACGAAAAAACAATTTGCATAAATGCAGAGACTGGCACCGAAGTCCCAGTTCGTCAGTGGATTGACATGGCAATTCGCATTGAAGGAACTAACAAAACCTATGGCGTTCACGCCGCCGGTGTGGTCATTTCTTCCCAGCCCCTTGATGAAATTGTACCATTGCAAAAGAATAATGAAGGTGCTGTAATTACCCAATATTTCATGGAAGATTTGGAATTTTTGGGGCTACTAAAAATGGACTTTCTGGGGCTTAAAAATTTAACAACCCTCCAAAAAACTGTTGATTATGTTAAACAAACCCAAGACATAACTATTGATGCCGAAGGCTTACCTTCTGATATAGAACGCAGAGCTCAAGAGACATTTACTAGGAACAACAAGTTGCCCGGTGATGTAGCAAAAACTTATCAACTATTAGAAAAAGGAGATTTAGAAGGCATTTTTCAGCTAGAATCTTCTGGGATGTTAGATGTAGTAAAAAAAATCAAACCTTCCTGTCTGGATGATATTTCTTCTATTCTGGCACTTTACCGGCCAGGCCCCCTGGATGCTGGTTTGATTCCACAATTTATCGATCGCAAACATGGTAGAGAGGTGGTTAAATACGACCATCCGCTGTTAGAACCGATTTTAAAAGAAACTTACGGAACTCTTTGTTTTCAAGAGCAAATTATGCGGATGGCTCAAGATTTGGCGGGCTATTCTTTGGGTCAAGCTGACTTGCTGCGGCGCGCAATGGGCAAGAAGAAAGCTGATGAAATGCAGAAGCAAAAGGAAACATTTATTGATGGGGCAACCAAGAATGGTGTCACTCAAAGAATTGCCGAAGAGTTGTTCGGGCAGATGCTACAATTCGCCGAATATTGCTTTAATAAATCCCATTCGATGGCCTATGCCTATATCACTTATCAAACTGCTTATTTAAAGGCAAATTTTCCTGTAGAATACATGGCTGCACTGCTAACTGCTAATAGAGGCGACCAGGAGAAGGTACAGAGATATATTGCCAATTGTCTCAAGCTTAAAATTGACGTTGAGCCACCTGATATTAATGGCTCTGAACTTACTTTTACGCCATTGCCGATGGAGATGACAAAAGCCGAAAAACATAAAATATTGTTTGGAATTTCGGCGGTAAAAAATGTGGGTGAGGGCGCAATTGAAAATATTTTGGAGGCGCGGCAGTCAGGGGGTAAGTTTAAATCGCTTGCTGATTTGTGCGATCGTGTAAATCTCCATGCTGTCAACCGCCGCGCTTTGGAAGCATTGATTCAATGTGGAGCTTTTGATAAAATTGATCGGAACCGTCAACAGTTAGTAAACGACCTAGAAGGAGTGATTAAATGGGCGCAAGACCGCAAGAAAGATCGAGAAAGCGGTCAAGGTAATCTGTTTGACTTGTTAGGTGAAAATAGCTTTGGGAAGTCGGCAAATAAGTATGAGTCTGCACCAAAATCTAAAACTGTCAAAGATTTTGATAAACAGGAAAAGTTGCGTTTAGAAAAAGAGTTACTCGGCTTTTATGTATCAGAACATCCCCTAAAAAATCTGCTTCAAATGAACCAAGACCCAGATGTGGTGACTCTCGGACAGTTAGCAGATAAAAAAGGGAAAGTATCAGTTATTGTCATGGTTAGCGCTATCAAACTTGTAGTGACAAAGAAAGGCGATGCGATGGCAATTTTGCAATTAGAAGATTTGACACATCAAATCAAAGCTGTTGTGTTTCCCAAGAGTTATGAACAAGTGAAACCGTGTATTACAGAGAATGCTATCTTACAGATTAGTGGGAAAATCGAGAAAGATGGAGAGGAAATTCAGATAATTGTAGACGATGCAAAGCCCGTAGAAACAGTGCAGGTTGCAGAGGAAGTGGAGATGGTGCCACCGGAAATAAAAACCCATTGGCTGCCAGAACCGGTCAATATTGTAAGAACACCAAAACCTGTGGAAGTTTTAGAAATGGTGATTGTCAAGTTTACACCGCAGCAAGTACAAGATGCGGAAAAACTCAATTCCCTGAAAGCTATTTTGCAAGAACTTTCCAATCGGGGAGAAGGTGCTAGCGTTTCTGTGGGGGGAATTGTTGTCGGTGAATATTGTTGTCAACCCCTTCGCATTAACCCACAATTGTGGGTGCAAGATGGCGAGGGAACTGTTAGCCGGCTCAAGTCGGCTGGATTTGATGCTTGGGTTTTTCCTCTCAACAATCGCCCAGATGCTGCGGTATTTCGAGAAATGCGATCGCAACTTAATTTGCATTCTTGGGCGAGTGGTTTACTTGACACTGACACCGATCGCATTTCTCGGTATCTCAATTATCTCGCCCAACTAAACAGACGCTAGCCAAATGAAAATTTCGCATTAATCCCGACTACCATCACAACTTTATTCTTGTGAGGATGCTTTGGCTTTAATCACCGCTTCCCTAAAGCCTAAAACTACTAAAATATTGGCAATTGTTAAAAATAGCTCCGCAGAACCGTGCAGCCAATCGACATTTGCTAGCGACTCGTTGTACGCAACTTTTGCGTAAATTGCGGCGGGAATAGTCACGGCCACAAAAACAAGAGTGCCGTAAAATCCCATCAGAGCTAAACGGGGTGTTTTTCCCGATCGAGTCAAAAACCAGAGAAATCCCAAGTAGGGAAATAAAGACAGAACAAATAAAGTTTCTTTGGAAATCATTAGTAATGGGAGAGCGACCAGATACTATGATACAGCGTATTCCACATTTATGAAGTACACCCGCCTATCGTGAGCTTCCCCGTAGGGACACGGCACTGCCGTGTCCCTACACTTCACAAACCTGGAATACGCTGTAAATTAAAATATCAAAAATTAGTGTGAATAATTTTTAACTTTTAATTTTGACTTTTTAATGTTGAATTCGACACATGAACCCGTTTCTCTCGAACCGCTAGAGACTCACCCAAGCTCATAGCTTTTAACGAAAGCCGCAGCAAGTCGCCAGTATTCAAAACCCCTCACGCCCGCGCAGACAAAACCCGTAACTCGTCCCCTAACACCGTTTTTAGGATAACACATTTTCAACCGTGCCAGTCTGTTAATTGTCCCTCGCTCCAAAGCTACCCAGCAATTAAAACCAAAGTTTTCGGTCTGCTAGGCATCAAGCAAGCATTGTTCAAAACCTCTAAATCCAAGCAGCCTTTTATATGTGCTGCGATAATTTCCTTGAGCTTAGCATCAAAATCAAAACACGGGCCGCAATCCCAAATTTTGAGTTCCAACCGTCCGTTAAACACCGTAATTTCCAGTTGAACAGGAGTTTCTACTGGCAGGTTTTTGTGAGCGTGGCGAACTGCATTAGTGAAACCTTCAGCCAAAGCTAACTGACACTTCCACCAAACCTCATTGGGGATCGATAAATCTTTCAACTGCTCAAACCACTCCAAAACTAGAGTTAAAGCATTCACGTCTGTGTTGACTTGCAGGCTAATGTGTTGAACAGAACTTTCATGCAGCTCTTCTTTCTGCTGTGTTTCATTCTGCCAATCCCAGGTGTTTAATAAATTCATTAACCCATCTAAAACGCTAGCATTTTTTATATTTTGCGATCGATTGCGACTTTCTACTTCGTAAATTTTATTCAGCGATAAACAATTTCGACCGTCGAGAGTCCGGGTGTAACTTAGCTCGTCTGCAATCTGCCACATGAGTTTGATCCCTCTGCCGCCTTCTGCCAGTTCATCTATGCTGTTCGACATTTATCTTCCTCGTCTGAAAGTATTAGCTGTACCCTGTTTTCACACCCGCCGAGACAGGCGGTATTTTTTTATACTTGCTTGCTCGGTATTATTTCGGGGATCGCACAATAATGCTATCTTTTTTAGAGAAGGCAGCGCATCAGCTATATGTCTTAAAAGTCTAGGCCAATTGGCTTATTTACCGATCGCCTGTACGGAGAACGATCGCCCTTCGCAGCAAAATCCAACTACATCAAATACAAATACTTATCCGCTGTCGGAGTCAGCCACTTGCCGCAGCCGTCGCAAGCTCCAGAATCCCTGACATTCAGCGCAGCGAACGGCTCAGTGCCGTTCGCTGCAAGGGAGCCTTGAGGTGCGCGCTCTTATCCCAAAGGCGTAAGTAATATCCGCGATCGCGATCGCGATCGAACCTTACACCGTCGAGCCGCGTCAATGCACTAGACTAGGACTTGCGCCAACAACCCGGTTTTTGCTAAAAATATTGGGTTTGACAGCGAGAAATTAACGAGGAGACCGGGTTTTTAACCGCACGCGCGTAAGTCCAGCAGACAACTCGGTGCTATCGGCAGTTACAGGGCTTACCCAAACTATGACCAAATTCAAACTGAAAATTCTCGCTGCTGCAATACTGCTACTCCCATTTTGTGCAGCAATTCCCTTACAAGCTCAAAATCTGTCTTTAGTCAAACGGCTGCTAGAAACAAGAGGATGTCCCGGATGCGACTTATTTGGCGCTTCCTTGAGCGGTGCAGATTTGTTTGGCGCATCCTTGAGCAGCGCCACTCTCAGCAGGGCCGACTTAGTTGAGGCCGACTTGACTGCGGCTGACTTAATGGAAGCTAATTTAAACAACGCCAACATGAGAAACGCCTTGTTGGCCGACGCCGACCTCAGCAAAGCCGACATGAGCAGGGCCGACATCAGGGGAGCAAACTTAGAAAATGCCAACCTCAGCGAGAGTTTTCTTAGAGACGCATCCCTCCAGTTGGCTAACTTAAAATGCAGTAATTTGAGCGGCGCCAAACTAAGTCGAACCGACCTGAGAACTGCCGATTTAAGTGGTGCAAATCTCCGCAGTGCAGACCTCCAAGAAGCCGATTTAAGCGGTGCAAATCTCAGCGGTGCAGACCTCAGAGCGGCCGACTTGAGCGATGCGAGATTGAACAAAACTAATCTTACAGATGCCAATCTCTGCGGCGCCCGGATGCCGAACCGAAAAATATCTCGGCGCGGCTGCGAAGTTAAGAAAGAACAAGCGATAAGCACGAACAATTACTGCAATTACTGCTATGCCTTGAATGACTGGTGGCTGAATGTATTAAGGTTGAACTAAGCGGTATCATCGCGATAACTGCTCCGCTTCAGATATGTGCTGTTAGAATTGCCAGTAGAAGTGCGAGCAGGCGGTACAGATATCAAACTGAAGCTGTTACCGCCAATAGCTTTTATCTACTTTCAAAAACCTAAAAATTGGCTCACTGCGAGCAGATATTCTGCACCCCCGACCTGTGCCACATTATTGTGACCTCCATCAGGAACTATGTAAAGCTGTTTGGGCTCAGGTGCTGCATCAAACAGTTTTTTGCTCATGGACACTGGAACTACACTATCAGCAGTCCCGTGAATAAATAGCACCGGCATTTGCAGGCGATCGACTTTTGAAAGAGAATCAAAGCGCTGTGTCAGCAAAAAATCTATCGGAAACATCCAAAACAGCGGTTTTTGGAAATCCACCATCGCCCGCACCGAAGTAAAAGAACCCTCCACAATTAACCCTGCCGCCTCCGGGTGGCGCACTGCTAAATCGATCCCGATCGCCCCTCCCAAAGAATGACCGTAGATATAAATTTGATTCGGGTTAATTCCCCGCTGTTTCACCAAATAATCCCAAGCAAGTTGAGCATCCTCATAAACCTGAGATTCACTCGGAAAATCGCCTTGGCTTTTTCCGTAACCGCGATAATCGATCGTAAATACCGACAAACCTAAGCGATGAAATCGATTAGCGTGTTCGACATTTGCTCCCACATTGGAAGCATTCCCGTGCAGGTACAAAACTACCCCCCCTAACCCCCCCTTGTTAAGGGGGGGAACCGGATCGGCGGCCCGTCTCTCACTTTGGGGCGCAGCCAGAAGCGACTCTCCCTTTCTTGCTCCCCCCCTTAGCAAGGGGGGGCTGGGGGGGGTTTCCGAGGCAGGAATCCACCAGCCGTGCACGGTTTCCACCGCGCCTGTTTTAGTTGGAATTGGCAGCCAAACATCTTGATATCCCAACTGAAAATCGTCTGGGGTAGTTTCGATCGCCCGCGCGGGAAAAAAAATAAACTTACCTTGCGCTGCAAATAGAAATAGACAAGCAGCAGAATAAGCGATCGCCAAAACTATCCCAAAAGTTATTAGCGATTTAGACAAGAGGAATACCAGAAACTTGTTCATAAAAAATAAGGCACGCTGGAAATTAGATATCGGTCAAAAGCTAATGGCACAGAATTAATTCAGACAATTAGCCAAGATCGATTACTAACTTCCGCCGCAGCGTTCCGCCGAATTTCAAAAATTAATCCAATTCTGGGCGGTGAAAGTGCCAATTCGTAGACTGTTCGTAAGCGTGAGCCACTTGAAACAGCCGAGATTCTTGCAAAACATTAGCAATCAGTTGTATGCCCACCGGCAGTCCTTTATCATCAAATCCGCAGGGCAAACTCAAAGCTGGCAAACCAGCAAGATTCACCGGAATAGTCATCAAATCTGACAAATACATACTCAGGGGGTCATTGAATTTTTCCCCTGCCTTAAAAGCCGTAGTAGGAGCAGTGGGACAGACCAAAACATCAACTTGAGAAAAAGCTTTTTCAAAGTCTTCTTTAATCAAAGTCCGAACTTTTTGAGCTTTTAGATAAT
The DNA here is from genome assembly GCF_036700565.1 of Microcoleus pseudofavosus SVA1_A4. Lineage (NCBI taxonomy): Bacteria > Bacillati > Cyanobacteriota > Cyanophyceae > Oscillatoriales > Microcoleaceae > Microcoleus > Microcoleus pseudofavosus. The sequence continues at coordinate 11,941 of NZ_JAUBPE010000060.1, read as the reverse complement.
AGGCGTCGTAATATCCAGCCGACAACACGTAAGTGCCGATCGCAATCCGGCGTTTAACTTCCGCACCGAACCCTTGAGAGCGAGTTTTGGCATACATATCCAAAAGATTATCGGCGTCTGGAGACCGGAAACCAAACTTAACTCCATCATATCGCGCCAAATTTGCCGAAGCTTCCGAGGGAGCAATAATGTAGTAAGTGGGCAAACCGTAGCGGAACCGGGGACAAGAAATGACTTGAATTTCTGCGCCCAATTGTTGAAATTGCTCGATCGCCTTAGTAACAGCGTCTTTAACCCCCGAGTCCAACCCTACACCAAAAGTTTCTTTAATTACCCCAATTCTAATCTGACCCTTCGGGCGCAAACTAGGTCTCAAAGCTTGGGCGTAGTCAGGAATTGGGACATTCAGACTCGTGGAATCTCTCTTGTCGTAACCGGCGATCGCCCCCAACAAAATCGCCGCATCCTCAACAGTCCGGCCAAAGGGTCCAATTTGATCGAGAGAAGAAGCATAGGCCACCAAACCGTAGCGAGAAACCAACCCATAAGTCGGTTTCAGCCCCACCAAGCCGCAAAAAGCAGCAGGTTGGCGGATCGATCCCCCTGTATCCGAACCCAAGCTCACGACGCATTCTCCGGCGGCTACCGCTGCGGCCGAACCGCCAGAAGACCCTCCGGGCACGCGCTCCAAGTCCCAAGGATTCGCGGTAACTTGATAGGCAGAAGTTTCTGTCGAGCTCCCCATTGCAAACTCGTCCATATTCGCTTTGCCGACAATCACCGCACCGGCTGCGTGGAGTTTGGAGACGACGGTTGCATCGTAGGGAGGCACAAAATTCTCCAAAATCCGAGAGGCGCAGGTTGTGGGAATGCCGTTTGTGCACATATTGTCTTTAACGGCGATCGGAATGCCGGCCAACAGGCCAATTTCCTCGCCTGCTGCGATTTGGGCATCCACTTTGTGGGCCTGCGCCAATGCGCTGTCTGCCGTCACGCACAGAAAGCTTTTCAATTTCGGCTCTAGCTGGGTAATTCGGTCTAATGCTTCTTGAGTAATTTCCACAGCAGAGCGTTCTTTATTGACCAGTTGTCGGTGCAACTCGCGGATGGATGCCATGCTCGTACCTTTATCTTTTCTACTAGCCACTTAGCCAATATAGCTGGCAATTGCACCTGCTTACAGCCTAGGAGTCAAAGTTCGCTAGTTTTGTGGCGAAAGTTCGATCGTCTTCTGCAAGTTCCGCTCGCCGGGCGATCGCCGCTCGCTTGCAGCCTGCGCTGCGGCTTTTTCGATCGAACTGATTAAATGCTAAAATCTGAGATTAAAAACCCCTCTTTATTACTCCCAAATCACCTATGCAACTAGAAGACTATTTTAATTTTTTGGCGAGCGACGACATTCGCCTCAAAGGCACGAGAGTAGGAATTGAAACAATCCTTTATGATTTCATCCACCGCGAACGCACTCCTGAAGAAATAGCCCAAACCTACCCATCTGTTAATCTCGAACAAGTTTATGCTACCATTCTCTATTACCTGCACAACAAAGAAACTGTCAGCAAGTATTTAGCCGACTGGTTGGAGTGGAGTCACCAAGAACTTAAAGAACAGCAACTAAATCCTTCACCTGCTGCTCTGCGGATGCGGAAGCTGAGAGCCGACCAAAAAGCTAAAAATCAAACTCATGACGCTCAACTATTTGTTGGATGAAAATGTAGATTCCAGCTACAAAACTCAACTCATTCAGCGCGATCGAGAATTAGTTGTGTGGGCAGTTGGAGAACCAAACGCTCCTCGCAGAGGAACTTTAGACCCAGAAATCTTGTTGTGGTGTGAAGAACACGACTTCGTGCTAGTGACAAACAACCGCAAATCTATGCCAGTTCATTTAAAAGATAACTTTGCACAAAACCATCATGTACCAGGCATTTTTGTTTTAAATCCCAAGTTGAGCATCGGTCAAAATATTGATGAATTGATATTTATTGCTGCCGCATCGTTTGAAAATGAATATCAAGATCGAATAGTTCACTTGCCACACACTTATGTACTGGGTTCAGATTGATATTTGCTTCAAAAAAAGCGATCGCCCTGATTTATCCGCGTTAATGTGCGTTCATCTGCGGTTAAAAAAGCTCGTAGCTTGCGGGGCGGGACGCCATCGCCCTTCTATCCCTGCGAACAAAAGAGCGATTTTTCCTTACCTCAATCTATTCCCCCGTTTTAACAGCAGGCACTTTCGTCACCTTGGACTGACGGCGGCGGATCAGAACACTCACCACCTCGCCTAACTTTGCACCTCGCTGCGGCCGACTCCAATCCCCCACTTCAGCAAATCCCAGGCGGTACAAAGTGTGTATAGTTTCTAAGACTGTCGCGCGCGAACCTGTCACCGTTACGCGCACCACCTCTTGTTCGGATACTGCTGCTGAGCCGTCATTTGGAAGTTCAGATTCGATCTCATCAGGCAAAAATTCCTGTGACATAATATGGTCTCCTTGTTTTTGAGTTTTCTAGGAAAACCCAAAAACCCAGCCGCCCCGCATTTCAACACATAGCAGGGCGGCTACAGAGAATGTTAAGATTCTCGGAGCCTCCAGACTGCTTGTCCCAGTTTGGCGGTTATGCTGTCCATTGCTGTTACTAGCAGCTTTGGGCAGTGCAACTAGATTTTTGGGCGACGCAGGCTGCTTCCTCTACAAGTAAAGCAACCTTAACTCCAGAGCATAGCCGCACCGTGCTGCCAAAGTCAACCAGTTTTAGATTGAAATTTGTAAATTTTAGACTTGCTTCATCCGGGTCAATCCGCCGACCTCTGCCGTAAAAAAAACCTCCATATTTGCCCGAACGATCCCAGCATCAAAATTTCATCCGGAATTCTCCCCAAACCGCGAGAAATATGGTAAGAAGTTCCCGATGCCCCGTTGGAGGAATGCCACCTAAAGCTCACCTAGAATCTCACCTGACGGCAGAGGAACTCAAACTTCGCTACCGGCAGGCACAAAACACCACAGAGTCCCGCCGCTGGCACTTGCTGCTATTAGTTTCCCGAAATTGGACTATCAAAGAAGCAGCCCAAGTTGTAGGTCTCAACTACGACTACGCCAAAGAAATTGTCCAGCGTTACAACCGAGAAGGGCCTGACTCTGTGAGAAACCGCAGCGGAGACCGCCAGCCCCCTCCAGCTAAATCCTTGCTGAATCCAGAACAGCAAGAAGAACTGCGACAAGCGCTGCAAAACCCAGCCCCCGACGGCGGAGACTGGACAGGCCCCAAAGTAGCTCGCTGGATTGCCGAAAAGACTGGTAGCGCTCATGTCTGGCCTCAACGCGGCTGGGATTACCTCAAGCGGTTGGGTGCTGACTGGCGGCGGCGGCGCAGAAAGTAGATAGTTCGCAATATTTAGAGGGGGTTGATTGCTAGGAGTGCGATCGCTCCCTTTATTTTAGTTGTTTTGCCTTTCTCGGCGCGATCGAACTTTCACATTTTCGATTGTTGATTTGTTCTCCAATCTAAAATCTAAAATCTAAATTCTAAAATCGTTTGACTGATGTAACAATAGCTGCTTATATAGAATTTGGTTGTGTTGAGGATGTTGAATATGCGAGGGATCAGGCGTTTTTTGTCGATCGCAAACAAGATGGCGGCAGTAGTAGCCGGCATCGGACTGGTTCAGATGTTAACCATCGCAAGTTCATTCTCTCAATCATCTAACCCGCGTTCCCTAGACGAACTCTACAAAATTCGCGATCGACTCGTCACCGAATTAGAACAACCCGCCTCTCCCTCCCCAGAACCAACCCTGCTCTCAGGCTTAGTTCCCCTCGCCGCCAATCCTCAAGAAAAACTGCTTTCTCAGTTGCAAGCGGTAGAGGTAGAAATATTAGTAGAACAGAGAGCTAACGACAACTTGCAGCAAGCAGTCCGTTTAGCCAACCAAGCCGTAGAAAGAGGACGGCAGCCAAATCAGTCGATCGAATTTTCGCAGCAAACTCAATTTTTGTGGAACCAGGCACTCAATAACTTGCAGGAAGTTCCTCAATATTCATTTTTAGCTTCCCTCACTGCCTCAAAAACTCAAGAATACCGGGAAAATTTAACGGCAGCAACGTCTCAAGTGCAGCAAGCAAAATCCGATTTTTTGGCTGTGGTTGCTCGGGAAAGTGGCTTGTCTGGGCAAGCTTCGATCGGCATTTGCCACCTTTCTAGAGAGTGCGTAAACCTGCGGGGCGATGTGCCTCCTGTCAGTCCTGCCAGCTTAATTAAACTGCCGATTGCTGTAGCGCTGATGCAAAAAGTGGAAAAAGAGAAAATTAGTCTGAACAAGGAAGTCTTTGTCAATCGCGGTAATTTTACAGAAGACTCATCGACGCAGATTTTGTCTCCTAAAAATTACCCGCTACAGCTACTGTTAGAAGAAATGATCGATCGCAGCAGCAATACCGCCACCAATCAACTTATTGATTATTTGGGTTCGGATTACATCAATCAATTCTTAGAGAATCGCGGCTACCAAGTCACCCGCGTCAACTTCAAATTAATGGGGGAAAAGATTATGCCAACCAACCCCGGTTCCGGCCCCAACCGCTTGACTGCTAACGAGCTCACCGAAATGATGGTGCAAATTTACAATGGCGAAACACCGGGTGCTAAACTGTTAATAGAAACTCTCAACCGCCAGTACGATCGCGCTCTGGGATTTGCCGCCTTGGAAGGAACTCAAGCTCAATGGTTGGGCGAAAAAACCGGCGAAAATTCCCTAGTTCTGGGCACAACTTTAGCGATGAGCATTGACGGCGAAGCCTATGTGATGACTGTGATTGACTCCCGCAGCAGCGGCGATCGACAAATTCGCCAGTCTATTTCTAAAATTGCCGATTACATTAGCCGGAACCCCAGCTTTTAACGGTTGGAATACACAATTTCTAGCGGGGGACAACGCACCCCCCAAACAGTTAAAAAATGGCGCATCAAAAACTCAGCGTTTCCGTCAAAGGCGAAGGATTTCCCATCCTCTGCTTGCACGGCCATCCAGGTTCCGGCGATTGTATGTCCGTCTTTACAGAACACTTATCAAAGCGGTTCCAGACGATCGCCCCAGACTTGCGCGGATACGGCAACAGCCGCACCTCAACTTTCTTTGAAATGACCGACCACCTCCTCGATTTAGAAGCACTTCTAGACAGATTGGGAGTCGATCGGTGTTTGGTAATCGGATGGTCTTTGGGAGGGATTTTAGCCCTGGAATTAGCAATGAAATATCCCCAGCGAGTCACCGGTTTGATTCTACTTGCATCCGCGGCCAAACCGCGAGGAAGTCACCCTCCTATCTCTTGGCAAGATAACCTTTACACCGGTTTAGCCGGAATTATCAATTGGGCGATACCCGGTTGGCAGTGGAATATTGATACTTTTGCTAGGCGATCGCTCTTTCGCTACTTGATACAGCAGCATACAGCCACCCCTTACCGCTACTTAGCACAGGCAGGTACCCCCGCCTACCTCAAAACTTCCAACACGGCCACCAAGGCGTTAAATACCGCTCTCAGGGCCGGATACGATCGACTGATCCACCTCGACGACATTCAATGTCCGAGCTTGGTATTGGCCGGAGAGGCCGATCGGCACATCACCTCGGCATCCAGTTTAGAAACAGCCCGCCACCTCCACGAGTGTCAGTGGCAGTGCTATCCAAATACAGCCCACTTGTTCCCTTGGGAAATTCCCGATCGGGTAATCGCAGACATCGATCGCTGGATTGAGAGTTTCCCCCAAGCAGTTGGCAATTGCGAGTGTTGAGTTTTGAGGGGGGAATCCCTATTTTGTAAACAGCGTTTTTTAGGAGTGCGAGCGTCCCGCTCGCTTGGTGATATCATGTCCGGTTAATCAGTTATCATTTCACTGCGAGCGTCTCGCGATCGAGCGAGACGCTCGCACTCGCAATAAATATAAGCGATCGCTCGCACATGATATTATATATCCATAACGAACTCTCACAGCGAACACTCCTAAAAAACCAAAATTAAGATGCTCCCAAAGTTTTGAATTTACCACTCAAAATTCAAAATTACCTCTACTTTTACTGACTGCTCAAAACAGGCCACAGCCCTCCCTCACCAAGCTTTCCCAAATCATCTGCAACAGTCAAACTAATAGGTTTGCAGCGGTGAATCGAAACACTCATACCTTCTGCACCTTCATTTTCTATGTCTTCTACATATCCTGCTTTGGCACCTTCGGCCTCTTGAGAAGTCAAGAACGGACCAAAATAGTAAATGCACCGCGGCGCTGAAGTTTTAACTTCAACCCACCAAGCCAATCCGAAAAAATTGAGCAAGCTAATCAAGAGTTCTTTCATGTGATTTTCTAATGTATTTTACGGTTTTTTCCAGAGTGCTGCGGGCAAGGCCTAGACCTTCGTTATGTACACTTTGTTATACTGTGTTGCATTTTTTTTTTCAATCACCGAAGATGGGAAGCTTGGGGGGGGGGCGAGAAGCCCCCGGCTTTAGAAGGTGGGGCTAATGACCGTTACGATCCGTGTACGTGAAACTTTTTGGGCCCGCGCTGGCGGTAAATTTCGTATAAAGCCATTCCTGTTGCTACCGAAACATTCAAGCTAGGAGTATTTCCCCTTAAAGGAATTGAAACTAATCCGTCACAGCCGCGCTGTATCAAAAGGCTCAAACCGTCAGCTTCACCGCCCACAACTAAAACAGTGGGCCCAGAGAACTTGATTGTCTCTACCGAGTCACCCACGCCTGCTGCAGTGCCGTAAATCCAGAATCCAGCCTCTTTCAATTCTTCCAGCGCCCGGTTAAGATTGACAACCCTCGCCACTGGCAGGCTTTCCAATGCCCCTGCTGCCACTTTTCTCACTGCCGAGGTAATCCCAACGGCCCGCCGCTGTGGAATCACCATGCCCTGAGTTCCCAATGCTTCAGCCGTGCGAATAATCGCCCCTAGATTGTGGGGGTCGTTGAGTCCTTCTGCTACCACAATTACGGGATCGGCGCAAGCAGACTTAGCCTTCGCGATCAGTTCGCTCAAATCCAGGTATTCGTAAGCCGATACTTGAGCGGCTACGCCTTGGTGGTTTGCCTTGCGCGTGATGTAGTCGAGGCGCAAATCGTCAACTTCGTCAATGATGCTGCCGTTGGCTTTGGCTTCGGTTAGCAAGCTGTGGAAGCGGGGATCGTAGCGCAGGTGCGGGACAACCCAAATCCGGTTGATCACTTGGTTTGTTTCTAAAGCCGCTTGCACCGCATGGCGGCCGTAAATCATGTCTGAGTCTGTGTCTGGCTGCACGACGGTGTTTGAGGCACTGTCAACAGGGCGAGTGTCTCTGTCTTTGTCTCTGTCTCTGAAATGGTTGCCCCGGAATTCCGGCGGGCTGCTGTCTCTGTCATTGTCTCTGTCTTTGTAATAATTGCCCCGGGATTCCTGTGGGCTGCTGTCTCTGTTTCTGTCTTTGTAAAAATTACCCCGGGATTCCTGCGGGCTGCTGTCTCTGTCTCGGAAGTTGTTGCGGGATTCCTGCGGGCTGCTGTCTCTGTCTCGGAAATTGTTGCGGGCTGGCTGCGGGCTGCTGTCTCTGTCTCGGAAGTTGTTGCGGGCCGGCTGCGGGCTGCTGTATCCGTCTCTGTCTCCGTCTCCGTCTCTGTCTTTGAAAGGATTATTACGGAGAATGGACGGTTGGCTGTCGGAATCGACTCTCCGTTTGAAAATCGATCGCACGACGGGCATTTCTCGGGGTTGGGGGGAGAAAGTCGATCGTTTTTGAGGCGCGTCTACTCCGCGAGTGTCGGGACGGGGCTTGCGTTCAAAGCGGGGAGAGGATGGTTGTGAGTCCTGACGGCGGCCTTCGCTTTTGAATGGTTTGCTGTCGGAATTCGGGCGCGAGAAGTTTGGTCTGGTAAATTTTCTCATTGGTTTCTTGTGGTCAAAAAGTTTTGGCTGAAGGCTAATCGATTGTAGATTGTAGATGTGAGATTCTTGATTGAGGAAGCAATCTTTGGGCTTTGAGATTTTAGATAGTCTAGGGAGGGAGCAAGGATTTTGTTGTGTTAAAGTTGCTAGTTAATAACTGATAAGTCCTGTTTGCTCGATCGAGCTTTTTGCTGTTTTAGCTTTGCCACCGTGCCCGAGTTGTTAATTAGTCCCTCGCGATTGGCAACTCTTAACTGCTAAATCTTTTAAGTCTCAAGTTCTAAAAGTGCCAAAAGTTCGGTCAATCTTTTGGGATCGGTGAGGTACAAATATCCGACCAAAGTTTCTAAGCTGCTGGCTTGTTGGTATATCTCTGGATCTGCTCGCTTGGAACGGCCCGCTGCGGCATTGCGGCCGCGCTTGACAATTGCTAATTCTGTACTGTTCAAGTAAGGAGAGAGCGATCGCAAGTGACGCGCTTGAGTTTCGGCTCGTACTTGCCCCACCACCAATTCGTGATAAGCTTGCAATCTTCTGGGCGGCACTAAGTACGAACTCCGAACGTAGAGTTCGTACACTGCATCTCCCAAATATGCCCAGGCTGCGGGCGAAATCCTTTCTATTTCTGCTGGTGTAGCCCTCGCAGGATGCACTCGATTTAAACTGATATCAGTCAGACTCAGTTTGAGCCCGTCATCTGCGATCGGCGACATACTTTTTTAAATAAAACTTCCGCACAGCTTGGTTTTTCTAGTCACTTACTTATTTCGTCTTTCGTCACTTCAGCAATTATAGCGAGTGCACGGCTTTGTTAACGCGATCGCTACCTGCTGGTTCCCTACTTCTTATACCATTTTTCCGCCTGTTTGCCGCACCTATTTTACTGCCCATCCACCGGAGATCAAAGCCTCGGGGAAAATAGCGGTTGGCGCGTGTTGCAGCTTCTGGGAAAATCGGTATGGTTTTACCAGCACCGCAATAAAAATTTGCTATCCAGCGTTGAGAACCGGATAGCTAATTAAATCCACTTTGGCGTCAAGCATCCTTGACGTTTTTTACCGCCTCATCAACCGAAGGCTGCAAAGACAAAAATTTCTCTAAGCGAACCAGTTTAACAGTCTGAGTTACGCGGGGATTTGAGACAATTTGCAACGTCCCCTCCATGGTTTGGGCTTTCTTGACAAGTTGCACAAGTGCGCCCAAGCCTGAACTGTCCACAAAGTCTATCTGAGACAAGTCCAAAATTACGTGTTTTGGGCCCTCGTCAATACATTTGCTCAGTACCTTCCGAAAAGTTGCCTCAGAAAAAGCGTCCAGCAGGCCCGTCAGGCGAAATAACTGATAGTTATTCCTGACTTCGCGAGTGCCTCTGAGGCTAACGGTCAGGGTCAATGACTCAGGAATGACACCCTCCTAGCTAGATGTTGCTTAAAGTTGAGGATTCATTATACGAGTTTTTTGGTCTTTTGTCTACTGTTTTTTAGTTATTGGTCATTAGTCATTGGTCATTGGGGATCGGTCATCTGCACAAACAGCAAACCCTAGATAATGACGGCTGACTATTGACCAATGACTAATGACTGCTGACTAAGCTGCTGCTTTCTGATTTTCTCTCATTGACTGCACGAATCGATCGAACAAATAGTCGGCGTCGTGCGGTCCCGGACTGGCTTCCGGGTGGTACTGGACTGAAAACAGCGGCAGGGTTTTGTGCTTCAATCCGGCTACGGTGCGATCGTTCAAATTGAGATGAGTAATTTCTACTTCCGGGAGTAGGGAATCCGGGTCGATCGCAAAACCGTGATTTTGGCTAGTAATTTCTATTTGCTGCGTCAAACCCGCTGGATGATTTAATCCCCGGTGGCCGAACTTGAGTTTAAAAGTTTCTGCACCCAAGGAAATCCCCAGAATTTGGTGTCCCATGCAGATGCCGAATACGGGTTTGTCCGACTTTAACAAAGCTTTCGCAGTCGCGATCCCTTCCGTTACCGCCGACGGATCTCCCGGGCCGTTGGACAGAAAAATGCCGTCCGGGTTGTATTTGAGGATTTCTTCCGGCGACGTGTCAGCGGGGACAACAATTACCCGACACCCGTAACTCGCCAAACGCCGCAGGATGTTGCGCTTGATCCCAAAATCGATCGCTACCACCGTCCACATTTCGCCGCTAGGGGGTTTGACTGTGGGACTGAACTCCCAAACCGAATCTGTGGCTTCAGACCACTCGTAAACCTCGCGGGTCGTCACTTCCCGGACAAGATTCAGCCCGGCCATGCTGGGGGCGTCTTGCACTTGCTCCAAAAGCTCCGCCTGGTCGAGAATCGTGGTCGAAATGCCGCCGTTGATCGCTCCCACCGTGCGGATTTTGCGAGTGAGGGCGCGGGTGTCGATCCCGTAAATTCCCGGGATATCGTACTGTTTCAGGTAGTCTTGCAGAGATTGCGAACAGCGCCAGTTGCTGGGTCGGCTGCATACGTTCCGGGCGATCGCACCTCGAATTTGCGGGCGCGAGGATTCTTCGTCTTCGAGATTTACCCCGGTATTGCCCAATTCTGGATAAGTAAAAGTTACAATTTGGCCGCAATAGCTGGGATCGGTCAAGACTTCTTGGTACCCCGTCATTCCCGTATTGAATACTACCTCGCCGACGACGGTAGCGTTAGCGCCAAACGACCAGCCTCGGTAAGCAGTACCGTCAGCCAGGACTAGGAGAGCGGGTTGTGCAGTTGAAAGTGACATGGCATCCTTGAATTACTGTCGTGTGGTTTAATTCTTATCACTGCCTGGGATTTGATGCTAGTCGGCAATGTACAGATATTATTTTAATTTGTGCAATGCCAGTTTCTGCCGATCGACAACAACCAGCCCCCGCCTCTATCTGGCGCTCGGTCAAACTAAAGTAACGCCTCTGGGCGATCGCCACAGCTAAATCTCTACCGATCGGCAGTTGTCGCTGTTACGATCGAGCTACAGCGTTTTACTAAACTATGCCTAGCAAATCTCAAAAGCCTTTACTCTCAAACTTATACAAGCATCTACTGAACGCTCAAAACCTGCGCCAACCTTTACTGTTTTTAACAGCGGTTATTTCTCTGAGCAGTTCAATTTTACTAGGGACTGTTGCCAACTCCTCCCGAGCCGCAGCTCAAGAAAGTGAGGGATGCTTCATGCGCAGTTCGTCAGGCCGAACCCTCAACCTCAGCCAATCAGTCTGCGGTTTTCTCCCCAAAGAATCGACTCCCGCCACTTCGGCGGCTGCCAAGTCTGGAGTATTTCAGGCAAAAATTAAACGCAGAGAGGCTAATATCCCGGTCATAGAAGTCACGTTTAACGGCAAACAAAAGTTCGAGATGATGGTAGATTCTGGAGCCAGCGGCACAGTAATTACACCAGCAATGGCTAAAGCCTTGGGCGTTGTTCTCCAGGGAACAGTGCAAGCACAAACTCCGAACGGAGTGGCTACTTTTCCCCTCGGTCGTTTGACTTCTATTGAAGCTGGGGGTCTGGCGGTTCAAAATGTAGTTGTTGCCATCTCGCCATCCCTAGAGATCGGACTTTTGGGTCACGACTTTTTTGGTAATAAAGACATAACGATTAAGCAAGATGTCATTGAATTTCGATCGCGCTCGTGAACGGAAGGAACCACGAAGAAGGCAACCCCCCCTCACCCAGAAGGGGGGAAGAAAGCAGAAAGAAGAAAGAAAATTAGCAGTTTTGCTTCCTCTTTGAAATTATGGCATTTGAATTCGATCATCTCTTTATCTGTACTGATATTGGTGCCGGCTTTGCCGATCGATTAGTATCGCTCGGTTTAGTGGAGGGATCGTCTAGAACTCATCCCGGGCAAGGTACAGCCAATCGCTGTTTCTTTTTCCACAACGCGATGTTGGAGTTGTTGTGGGTTCACGATCCAGAAGAGGCGAAGTCAGAGCCAATTGGGAGCATGTCACTTTTGCGATAAGTATTTATACTTGTGCAGTTTTTCGAGGTCTACCAATTAAGCCATTTAAGT
>NZ_JAUBPE010000059.1:0-51024 GCF_036700565.1 Microcoleus pseudofavosus SVA1_A4 | reverse complement strand
ATAGGGCATAGGGCATAGGGCATAGGGCATAGGGCATAGGGCATAGGGCATACCTCACTTTTTTGAGAACCGCTATAGTTAGAACTTCAGTCCTCATAAAAATAACTACAAACGCGGTAAATTGGTTTGTAGTCACGACTTGAGTCCTCATAAAAATCAGAGGACTGAATTCCTCACTACAAACGCACCCCAAGCGCCCCAAGTTCCGCAATGCGATACCATCAGCGTGTACTCGCTTGCCGCACCGCCACATGGAACAAAATACTTTACCTGTAGAGGTGATTCTCTCTCACCCCCGCCAATCTTTAGGTAGCATTCGGCTGGATTGGACGCCGCAACCGGGGAACTATCTAGATTTAGAGGGACAAACCTACGCCGTTTTGGAACGCCACCACCGCTATCAACTCAAATCCGGCCGCTACCAACTGCAAAAAATTGCGTTGTACGTGCAGTCTGCCCAACCGCCGACGGAAAGAACATTTGTAAGCGGCATCTGGGTTATCGGAGATGCTAGCTGCCGCTTTAACGCTCGATCGGAAATTCTGCGCTGTGCTGTCAATCCCAATGGCCCGTGCGACGGCTGCGGCGATTACCAAAAGTGTCGATCGATCGAGTGAGTGCGTGCACAATTATAGCTCGATCGCCCAACCGAGTGCCGAGGATCTCGGCGTCTCCCTCATTTACCACAAACTATCTAAATCAACTAGCAAATTGGGAACAGGATTTAAGTTGTTCGCAAAGGCGATAATCTATCTTCTCATAGCTGTGCAGCACCTCGCGAATGCCAGTATGAATCAAATTTTCTATGTGCAGCAACTGCTCTGAAGAACAGCGAAACTGCACTGTTTGGTTCGGCACAGACTCGCCGGAGTCGATCGCAGTATATCTATTAGGAACTCTGCTCAGCACGTAAGCAATTAAATCCTGCCGCAAGCCCGAAGGCGAAAAAGCTTCTTGGTAGGGATACTTGGGATAAGACTCCAAGATAATTTCTACTTCCTCTGTGACTACGGCCAAGGTGATATTGACAAGATTTTTCTGCATTTTCCGTATCCCCAAACACTCGTTAACTAATATTTTTGTTGCCGATCTCGCTCTCGTCTGATTTATCCTGAATCTTAGGGGGCTAATACCGCACATCGTTCTTCGGGAATAACCAGCTCCAACTCGGAACTTACCTCTTCTATTACCCGCAGCACGTAGCAGGGAATTTTGTCCGATAAAATAGCACTTGCCACCGCCCCTGTGTGAATTTCTAAAACTGCTTCTGCCGCAGCTTCAAACATCAGTCGCTGTCCCGGAAACAACACTTTTTCAAAGTACCAATTAGGAATGTTCCCAATCCGAACCACCTGAATTTGGTTGGTAACATTTGGGTAATAGCACAGAATTTGATTGTTACCTTTACAAGATAGCTGATATGACATTTTAAAAATCTCCACACTCTTTAAAAAACTTACTCAGACTTGGCTTGGCAGGTTAGCGGCAATTGCGAGTTTTGCTCTTGACAAAATGACCGACTTATTTACGGGGCGTTATTCGAGAGCGCGAATCACATCCTCAGTTATGAATTTTTCTTTGATTGAGTTCGCCTGCCAACACTTAAAGGACTTGCGCAGAAACCGGGTTTTTTGCGGTTAAAAAACCCGGTTTGTTTGGTATGCAGTGCGTAACTCCTGACTTATTCAGGTTGGTTGTGCTGTCGCACCAGTTAATCGAAAGTACCGTCACTGACCCAAACTCCCCTGACAACAGGTTTGTTCTTTGGCAGCGGGAGGCTGCTGAGAGTGCGATCGGCCTTCAAATCAAGAGCCTGGAGTAAACATTATTTCAAAAATATGAATAAATTATGAAGATCATCATTTTTTTTGATGAATATACTTTGCCCGAAGCAGGGATTGCAACACTTACGCAGAAACCGGAGTTTTTACCAAAAAACTTGGCTGCATTCTCGATTCCGGGTGAAACACTACGTAACTTCTGGAAGAGTTATTTTGCGTGTAAATGTAGAGGCCGATCGACTTTGCGGGTAACAAAAAACCCCGACTCCCTGAGATCATCTCTTGAACTTCTAGGGAATCAGAGTTTAAATTAACCAATCACCGATCTCAAACCTAAATCAAAAAAATCAGCAAATTCTGAAAACAGCCGGAAAAACTAGGACTTTCCGGGACGCAGAAACCCGGTTTACTAACATAATTGCGTGATTTTAGCCCCGTTATATCAATTCCAGTTGCATCGGAATTGATATAACCGAGGACACGGCAATGCCGTTTCCCTACCCCAAAATAATCGTAGCTTGCGAGGCCCGGCGCCATCATGCTCGCGAGAGATGTAACTATCGCCCGATTAATTAGACCTCTTGCAAAAATAATTAGGACGGGCTCTCCGGCCCATCCCACAAAAATCATTTTTTATGGTGGGGTAGGCGTCTCGCCTGCCCTATAAATTGATGAAAAAGACTTTTGCAAGAAGTCTATTGTAGGGAAACGGCATTGCCGTGTCCTGACTGTGGGTAATATTAATTCCAATGCTACCGGATTTGATATTAATTCTTCAGTCTGGCGTTGCGCCGACTTTGTGTGACAAGAAGCGGTTGAAACCGCCGAGTTTTATCTATGGGCGCGTTTTCCCCCAGTTTAAAGCAACGGTTTCCAACCCAGAATTTCCGCAACTTGCTGTGCCAAACTCAAAGGATCGAAAGGCTTGGCAATCACCCCCGCTACCCCCAAATCAGCAAATTCGCTCAAATCCATCGCCTGCACCTTAGCAGTCAGGAAAATCACCGGAATCTCCTGAGTAGCCGCATTGTTTTGCAGCAAACCAAACAGAGCAACTCCGTCCATATCGGGCATCATCACATCTAGCAGAATAGCGTCAGGGAGTTGAGTTTCAGCTAAAAGCAATCCTTCGCTGCTGCTGAGCGCGCTCTGTACCGTCCAGCCGCCTAAATGTTCCAGACAGGCCTGAATCACGCTGCAGAGGTTTTTTTCATCATCGATTACCAGAATGCGCTTTTCTGACATAATTAAAACCCCAATTTAAATTAATCATCATCAACCGAAAGAAAACTTACGCACGCGAAATGACCCCTTAAACCGAGAACATAAAAATCGAAATATAGCCCTCCCAAACTCATGCACCCCGCTTGCCTTGCCAGGAACGTTGCTTTCGCGATCTCTTATGAAAGCAATCTCAAAACTCAAAACTTTTCCCCCCTTCGCCTTCAAACGGTGCCGGCACTGTGAAATAGAAACTGCTTCCTTCGGAGACAACACTTTCGGCCCAAATTCTGCCGCCGTGCTGCTGCACGATGCTGCGACAGATAGCCAAACCCAAACCCGTACCTCCTTTTTGGCGGGAGTCAGAAGCATCTACTTGTTGAAACCGTCCAAAGATAGTTTCTAGTTTATCCGCAGGAATCCCCCGCCCCCGATCTTTGACTTCAAATAAAACCCGATCGCCCAAATCTTCAACCCTGACAGTTACTGTACACCCCGGAGCCGAGAATTTAATCGCATTGCTCAACAAATTTACCAGCAGTTGAACGATCCTGTCGGGGTCAGCCCAAATTTGTGCCGTTTCGGCGGGCAAAATCGACAAATTAATGTGATTCTCAGCAGCCACAGACAGCAAAGCTTCCGCAGACTTCCGCATCAAAACCTGCGCCTCGCACCACTGCTTGACGAGGATAACTTGGCTCGAATCGAGCCGCTCTAAGTCTAGAATATCGTTGACCAAACGCACTAACCGCTCGGTATCGCTAGACGCGATTTCTAACATTTGTTTGGCAGTTTCCGGTTTATCTTTGAGCACTCCAGACGCCAGCAAACCTAAAGAACCGCGAATTGAAGCCAGCGGCGTTCGCAGTTCGTGGCTGACAATGGAAATAAACTCATTTTTCATTTTTTCAATTGCCCGACTTTCTGTGATATCTGTGACTGTGCCGACGTGACCGATTAGTTGACCTCTGTCGGAAAAAATCGGAGCTGTTTTCAGCCGACAAAACCGGATTGTTCCGTCTCGCTGGATGTGGCGGAATTCGCAGGAAAATTCCCCATCTAGCGATCGCGATTCCGACCACAGAGACAAAATTAGTTTGAGGTCTTCGCGGTGAACAAACCGCCTCCAGCCCTTTCCTAAAGCTTCGGCCGGTGTGAAGCCGCCAATTGCTTGACACCGGGGATTTGTATAGGTACATTTCCCCTCAGCATCGATTTTGAAAATGCCGACGGGGGAACTCTCGCTCAGAGAGCGAAATAAAGCTTCGCTTTCCCGGAGTTCTGCTTGAGAGATTTCTAGTTCTCGGGTGCGCTGCCAAACTCGCATTTCTAACAGTTCGTTGAGCTGTTTGAGCGTGGCTTCAGCAAGTTTGCGATCGCTAATATCGCGGTGTACTGATACCCAATGGGTAAACCCACCTGTTTGGTCAGCTATTGGCACAATGCTCACTTCTACCCAAAATTCCGTCCCGTCTTTGCGGTAATTGATCGAGTCAACCCGCACCGGCTGCCAGGTTTCCAAAGCTGTCCGAATTCGATCGAGACTGGCGCGGTCTGTTTTTTCTCCTTGCAAAATGCGCGGGGTTTTGCCCAAAACTTCTTCTAGCGTATAGCCGGTCATCCGCGTGAAAGCTGGGTTGACATAAAGAATTCGCGGGCCCGGTTCGTCAATCGGTTCCGCTTCGGTAATTAACACGGCGTCGTTAGTCGTGGTGACTGCTGATTCCAACAGGCGCAACTGCAATTCTCTAGATTTGCGATCGGTAATTTCTGTAACTGTCCCCACCATCCGCACTGCATCGCCGGCTTCACTGTAAAAAAACTTACCTTTTCCCTCCATCCAGTGAATGCTGCCGTCGGGCCAAACCACGCGGCTTTCGTGACAGAAATCTCCTCGCTGGGCGATCGCCTGATTTATAGCATTCTCAATACTTTTTAAATCTTCTGGGTGAACGCAAGCTGCAAAACTTTGATAAGTTCCGCCAAAAGTTCCCGGGGCCAACCCATACAACTCTTCGTGTTCCCTCGACCAAACAATGCGATTTTTCTGCAAGTCCCAGTCCCAAAATCCGATTTTGGTAGCCGACAAAGCTAAGCTAAGCTGCTGATTTGTTTTTCGCAACTCCATGCTAGTAATCGCCACTCGAAGTTCTCGGGCTATTTCGATTTCGCACCGCAGCCAAGGCAAAGATTTTAATCTGACAGTTTCTTGCCACAACTCAAAGGAATTGCGAGGTGATATCGGCCTGCTGCCATCCGGTTTTAATTCTATTGACCACTCTGGTTGACCGGCCCAGTTGACCGTTTGAATTACTTCGGGACGGAACCACAAAATGTAATAATTTTGCATCTCGGACATGGCAAGCACCAGCAAACCGCTAGCAACTTCTTTAAACTTATCGGATGGCCGATACAGTTCAGAGAGACAATCTGTATGAAAAACATCATTATTTATTTGAGTTTTTATCCAAGCAATTAACTTTTTGATTTCTGCCAAGTCCGGGGTTTTGCCGATCGTTGTTAAATTTTCATTGGCACAGACAACTCCACCGGTAGCCCCTACTAAGGCCAGCAATTCATATCGGGATTTAAGTAAACCTTCTACAAAGGAGTGTGATTGAGAAATTTCCGCGATAAATTTATGGCAATTTTCTTTTAAATAAATTCCATATTCCCAGTCTTCGCTATCTTGTTTGTAGCTTAGTTCTAGATTCACAAACTTTGCTATCAATTCGCAAGCCGTTCTTGTTTCGTAGTTGACATACTTTCGTGTTGGGTGGTGACAGGCGATCAATCCCCAGACTTTTTGATCTTTGATTAATGTCAGGGTCATGCTAGCGCCAACGTTCATGTTTTTGAGATATTGAACGTGGCAAGGGGAAACTGTTCTCAACAAAGAGAATCCGAGATCCAGGGGGCGATCGCTCAGCGGATTGCAGTGAGGAATTAGTTCTACAGGCTGACAGTTAATATCGGGAATAAACCGAATTAAATTCATGCTGAACAGGTTTCTGGCCTGGGGGGGAATATCGCCAGCCGGATAGTGCAGTCCCAATAAAGGAGCCAAACTTTCTACTTTGTCTTCTGCGACAACTTCCCCCGCACCGGTGGCATCAAATTTATAGACGATCGCCCGATCGAAACCGATCATCCTCCGCACTTCTGCAACTGCTGTCTGACACAGCACTTGCAGGTTTGGTGTTTTGTGGATTTTGTCTATCGGCTCTTGGACTAAATGATAAAAATTGAAAGAATCGCTAGGTTTTTGGGAAACAACCGACTCTAGTTCAACAATTAATCCTGAAGTTGATTGATGCAGCCTCCCCTGAAAAAAAGACTTGCGGTTTTTACTTTTGAATGATAAGCTGATAGCGTTACGTTGAGGGCTGTTTTTAAATAAAGCTTTTTGAATCGCCTCAATTTCCTCAGTCTCGACAAATTGCTGTAAAAATTTGCCCAAAAGTTCTTCGGGATAAAGGCCGAGCACCTCAAAAGTATTGTTGCTAACTTGCAAAATTTTAAACACAAGAGATTCCAGCACCAACAGGATGCCGTGAGGTTGAATCGAAGCCGGAGCGTAAATTAGTTCGCAGTCGCTGTCCTTGAGAGTGCCTGTTTCTGAGGGTAATACCATTGCTTTCATGTGATTGATACTTCTCTAAATTAGCTTGTGTTCTTCACTATCGGGCAAACATCAATCAACGCCACCGCGTCCGAATCACACAACCAAACAATTCTAAGTCTTGGCGATCGCTTCCCGAGCCGTTTCGGACGCGCACGGCATATTTCCTCCTATTTATACCAGTTTAAAAAAAGACTGCAACTGTAGGCCAGCTCGAAACTATGAGACTCATCAGTCATTCCCAATTCTTCAATTCTTTAATCTTTAATGGGATTACCGCTGTGTCTGAGCCAGCCTGTGCCTGAGTTGAATCCGCTCCAAACGATTCAGGAGGCGAGCAATCAATTCCGGTTCCACGATCGGCTTATTCACGTAATCGTCAGCACCTGCGACAAACATTTGGCGCACGGTTTCCGACTCGGAATGAGCCGTCAAAAATAGCACGGGGAGCTTGCTCCAGCTCAAATCGTTCCGCACTGCCAAACACAGCTCGATACCGCTGTAACCGGGCATCTCCACATCTAAAATTAGCAAATCTGGACAAGTGATTTCGAGTACCTCCCAGAACTTTTCGGGATCGTCCAATGTTGTTACTTGAAAACCCCAAGGTTGTAGAATCATTTTCAGTGCAGCCAATAGATGCACGTCATCGTCTACCACCATAACTTTAGCTTCAGCAGCAGGGCCTGTCTGGTCTAGAACTTGGCCGACTGCTTTGAGTATATCTGCTGGGGGTATCGATTTGTGTAAAAAGCCGGAAGCTCCCAAACGAGCAACTTCTATTCGATCGCTCAATTGATTGTTCGCGCTAAAAACCATCACCGGAATGTCGGGATTTTCACGGAGGAGTTCGGCTAGGAGAGTAAGTCCGTTTTCCTGAGTTCTGGAAAAGGTCAAATCCAGCAAAATCGCGTCGGGAGGCTGTTGAGAAATCGCAATTCTTGCCGCTTGCGGAGAGTTGGCGACTTCTATCTGGAAGCCGGAACCGGATGCTGCTATTTTCAGTCGATCGCTACCAAAAGTATCATCATCAACGATCAGGATGTGGCGCTGTTGGGAAAGCTGAGCAACCAAATCGCTTTCTGGTTCGGGCGGCGGGCTATCGAATATCTGTTTGAGCTTATCCAGAAATCCCTCAATCTGCTGAGCCGTCCCCGGTATCAAGATGTTTTCAGCCTTGAACAAATGTTCGATCTTTCGCGCAACTTCCGAACCTTTCGGCATCCCTAAAGTTCCCAAAGAACCGACTAATTTGTGAGCTTGCGCCTGAGCTTCCCGCCGCAGTTCGTCCTCCAGGGTTCCGGTTTTGATTTGAGCGATCGCGCGATCGAATATCGCCACCTTTTCTAGAAAATTGGCTTTTAACTTTCCCCGCATTTGGGCAACCACAGTCAGGACTTTGAGGCGGCGCTCGTCATTGTTTAATTCCTGGCTCGACCCGCTAGATTCAGCAGATAAAGTCTCTTGACTTTTAGCAGTTTCTGCCGTTTCCCGCGCAACTTTTTGGCTCTCAATATCCTCCGGCAGACTTTTGAGCCGATAGCCCAATCCGTACACGGTTTCCACTAAATCTACAGTCATCCCGGCTGCTTTCAGCTTGTGCCGCAGCCCCTTGATGTGAGCGGTAACGGCTTCTTCTTGAGGAAATTCGCCGGCCGACCAAATGCGATCGAGGATGGCGCTGCGGCTGAAAATGCGCCGGGGATTTCTCAGGAAAAGTTCCAGCAGATGGTACTCTTTGGGAGTCAAGTGCAGCACTTGTTCGGCATAACTTACTTCCGTAGTGTCCGGGTTGACTTGCAGTTTTTCCCAGGTCAAATTTGTACTCGACAAAGTTGCCTTGCCCCGGCGCAGCAAAGCCCGAATCCGAGCGATTAATTCTTCGATATTAAAGGGTTTGACCACATAATCGTCTGCACCCGCCTCTAAACCTTGAACTCGATCGCTGCTGCTGTCTAGCGCTGTCAGCAGTAAAATCGGCATTTTGCAGCCGGACGATCGCAATTTCCGACACAAACTAATGCCGTCGAGTTTCGGAATCAGCACATCCAAAACAATCAGGTCGTAATCGTATGCCTGCACCAACTGCAAGGCTGTTTCACCGTCGGCTGCCGCAGTCACATTGTAATTGTGAGAGTTGAGCGCTTGGGTCAGCAAATTGACTGTAATTGTGTCATCTTCTACTAGCAGAATTTTCATAATTGTTAGCTGTTAGTTCAGCTATTTTCGGGATTTTTTAGCGAATTATTGGGATATTTAAATAACCTTTTCCAACTTTTTTTAATATTTCCCCTCTCACCATAACAAATAGTATTCTTGAAAAACTAAAATTGTAAATTATTATTTTGATTTTTTTTAACCTATCGAAATGTTTCATCAGAGTTTCGCTGGGATTTTATGGCTTTTTGGACTTCAGCGCCTGCTGAATTTTTTGAATCAGATATTGCGATGAATCTTGCTGCTTAACTATCTCTTCCAACTCCGAAACCGCGACTTCGGCGTGTTCTATCTCCTTCACTAAAGAATGAGCGGTAACACTTTTTCTGACTCCCAAAGGTTCTTTGATAGCGGGAAGTGAATTTAATTTTTTTTCCGCTATTAATTCCTCCAACTCTAACAGCGCCATTTCCGCGCGATCGATCTTGATGGTCACGGATTTAGCCACATTAGCACCCGCTCTTGCTGCCTCCGTCAGTTCGTGAACGCGAAGTTTAAACCGACTGGCAATTTGCTCCATTTGAGTCCCTAATTCAAAAGTTTTACTCGCCAGTCTGCCAATTTCCAGACTCACTTGGCTCAGGCCGTTGGGCTGATTTCCCATTTGATTGGTAACTACAGCCACCTGTACTGCTAAGTGCCTGACTTGTTCTATCGCCTCCCGGATGGTTCGGGAAGTGCGGTTAACCGTTTCTAAATCATTAGCTATTGCTTTGCCAACGCCCAAAATTTTATCTGTATTGTTGCAAATAGAATTAGCACCTTGAAAAGTAGCTTGAAATGCTTGGCGACCTTCCGAGGAAATCAGCTTCGCAATCCTCACAAATCGCTGATTCATGATAGCGATTTCTTCAGCTTGTTTTACCAGTGCTACTTGCTGGGAAGTGGGAGTATTCTGCGATTTTTCTGTTTGACGCTGTTGGGATTTCAAAAGCTCCTTACATTCTTGAACTTTGGTCTGTTCTTTTTGAAGAATCGCCTGATATTTGTGTCTTTCTACTCGGTATTTTTGAATAGTTTTGTTAGCTTGTGCTAAAAGTTGAGACTGGGCAATCATCAGAGTGTGAACGTCCAAAAGGCGGTGGCTGTGGTTTGCCATTACCACAATAATTGGTTCATAAATCAAGTCTTTGTGCCTGTGGAGAGACGCTTGCACGGCATCCTCAACTTTCCAGTTTTCAGAAAGCAGCAAAGGCGGAATTCTAATAAAATCTAACAAAGATCGAATCGGGTGCTGCCCGTAAAATTGTACGCGATCGGGAAGACTCATTTGCTCTCGAAATTTGACGCGAGAAATCATGCCCAATATCTGTGATTCGTGAGTAATAATGACTCCCGGCAGGTCGGGTTCTTGCTCGAATCTTTCAGCCACTACCTGTCCTGGAGTTGCAGCACTCACTTGGAAGTGGTGACACGGCAGATGTCCGATCGTGAAATCGGGGGTGAGTTGAGTTGGATTGCTCATTTACCCGGATAGTGTTAAGTAGAAGTTAACAAATTATATATTAATATTATACTGGAATAAGATTGTTCAAAATAATAACAATTATAGGGAGAAATAAGCCCTCTGGCTCCAGGGCCTGACGAGAGCCTGCCTTCTGACTACTTTCATCTCAAGTCTGTTGGAGCCTGCAAGCCTGCTGCGCCCCGGGTTCCGTCCCCAAAATTGGGGCATTCATATTTTGTTCTTTAAAACAACCGGGAAAATATCTAGATTGAAACCAAAAACCTTAAGTCGGACTTTGCCGCTAGCAACCTTTGAGGCTGCTTACCAGTTGTTACAGCAAATGGCAAAACTCCCCGGGGCGATTTGGCTGGCCGACGATGCGATCGCTGATTCTCCACATCTGGAAAACTCGTCGCAAAGGTTTGCAGCAGTGGTATCAGATCATTTTAGCGCGCTGCTGCGCGGCAACCTATTAGATGAGTCCGCAACAAACGGACTCAAACACAGCGAAACAAATCTCAATTCGCAATTGAATGTGCAGTTGACTTTCGATCCCGGGGCGATCGCCAATTTCCTCTCTCCCCTCGCAGACAAACTCGCAAAAATAACGCCCGCACCCAGGGGGCAAATTGATATTCGCGCCCTCAAACAAGCACTTAAAAATATACAGCCAAACTCGGCATTTCTTCAAAGCGAATTCACTCTAAATTTGCTGGATATTCTCGCTGTAAATGCCAGCCCAAAAAGTCGCCAGCCCCTACACACCCAAACAGAAATAGAGCAAAATTCTGCGCCCAAACTGATAGATCCAAAAACGCTACAAATCCAGATTTCCGAAGCCGTAAATCAATTACAAATTGCCAGTCCCTGCATTTCATTTTGTCAGCCAGTGGAAGATGCTTTGCAGCAGCAGCTCGAACAAGAGCGACTTTTGAATCAGGTGACAACTCAAATCCGCCAGAGTTTGGAATTGCCTGTAATTTTGTCAAAAGCAGTCGAGCGAGTGCGAGAGTTTTTGGAGGTCGATCGCCTGTTAATTTATCAATTTGAAAAAGTGCCAGCGCCGCACAAGGGCGAGTTAGCTAAAGAAATTCCTGCGGCGGTTTCTGGGTCTGGTGAAATCCCAGAAAATTCCGGGTCTTACTTGTATTTAGGTCGCGTCACCTACGAAGCTTTAGCCAACGATGCTATCTCGTCTGTACTGAATTTTAGTGAAGACGCGCAGTGTTTTACCAATGGAGTCATTGACAGAGAGAAATATCGCAAAGGTTTGGCTTTGTGCGTTGCGGATGTGGAAAAAACTTACTCTTCGCAGCCTTGTTTTTTAGAGTTGATGCGGCGGGCGAAGGTGCGGGCGAAGTTGCTAGTGCCGATCGTAGTTCAAGACGACTTGTGGGGGCTGCTAATTGCCCACCAGTGTACTGTTCGGGAGTGGGAAGAAAGCAAAAAAACATTTTTGCGGCAAATAGCAGAACATTTGGCGATCGCCATTTACCAAGCCGAACTTTATGCAGAAGTCCAGCAGCAAAAGCGCACCTCAGAACAGCGCGTAATAGAGCGCACGCGAGAACTGCGCGATGCACTGGTCGCCGCCCAGTCGGCCAGCCTCGCCAAGAGCGAATTTTTGGCAGCTATGAGTCACGAATTGCGGACTCCCCTCACCTGCGTCATCGGCATTTCCGACACCCTGCTGCGGTGGTCTTACGGCAAAGTTGGCAGCAAACAAGTGCCGGTGCAAAAGCAGCGGCAGTACCTGCAAACTATCCGGGACAGCGGCGACCACTTATTAGAATTAATTAACGATATTTTAGATTTATCGCAAGTAGAAGCCGGAAAAGCAGTATTAAAAATTAGTGAATTTTCTCTTTCTAAATTAGCTTCTCAGAGCCTGCACGCCCTCAAAGAAAAAGCTGTGGCTAAAGGCGTGGAACTGCTGCAAGAACAGCGGATAAAGCAAGAGTGCGATCGCTTCACCGCTGACCCGCGCCGCTTAAGACAAATTCTCTTCAATCTTTTAGGAAATGCGATTAAATTTACTCCCGAAGGCGGGCGAGTCATCCTGCGAGTTTGGGTAACAGAAGATAAAAATCTAACGCCGGCAGTGCGGCATCCCGGTATAGCACCGGCCGGCAGCACCGCTGTTTTTCAAATCAAAGATACCGGCATTGGAATACGCGAAGATCAGCGATCGCTTTTGTTTCAAAAATTCCAGCAGTTGGATTCCCCCTACCGCCGCGAATACGGCGGCACCGGTCTGGGATTGGCTTTAACTAAACAGTTAGTAGAGCTTCACGGCGGCGCCATCGAAGTCAACTCTCAAGTTGATGTCGGCTCTACTTTTACCGTTTTTATACCCATCCAAACTCAAAGCAAAGATGAATCCACAAAATTAAAATATGAAAAATCGAATTCATCTTTACCCCTGCATTCTTCCTCCTTGCGGGGCAGCCTCGTGCTCGTCGAAGAAGATGAAGAAACTGCCATGCTGATTTGCGATATCCTGACAGCCGCAGGACTGCAAGTGGTGTGGATGATTGAAGGTTCGGCGGCGGTGGAACAAATTGAACTTTTGCAGCCGAATGCAGTGATTGTGGATATGCGTTTGCCCGGTATGAATGGCTGCGAAATAATTCACCAACTGCGCCAAAAACCCGCTACTGAAAATATCAAGATTCTGGCTTTAAGCGCTAAGGAAATTCCCGCAGATCAAGTATCTTTCGTGACGGCGGGAGCTAACGATTGTTTGGCTAAGCCGATTCACCCCGAGCAATTGCTTGACAAAATTCTTTCTTTAATGGCCGGGATTGGTAATGGGTAATTGGGAATGGGGCATTGGGCATCGGGCATCGGGCATCGGGCATCGGGCATCGGGCATCGGGCATCGGGCATTGGGCATTGGGCATTGGGCATTGGGCATGGGGCATGGGGCATTGGGCATTGGGCATGGGGCATTGGGCATCGGGCATCGGGCATCGGGCATCGGGCATCGGGCATCGGGCATCGGGCATTGGGCATTGGGCATTGGGCATTGGGGATGGGGCATTGGGCATTTAATATAATTGAGTTTTTGAGGTAATTATGGGAAGACCTGATTTTGAGGAATTAGAGGTTTATAAGTTGGTGGCGAATCAGATTTGGGAGATTGTTAAAAAATGGGATTACTTCACAAAAGATACGATGGGCAAACAGATAGTTCGGTCTGCGGATAGTGTCTGTGCTAATATTGCTGAAGGAAGAGGTCGTTATAATGACCAAGATAATCGGCGTTTTGTAAAAATTGCTAGAGGCTCTTTGTACGAAACAGTAAACTGGTTAAGATTAGCCTATGCTAGACAACTTATCACCAGCGAAGAAGTAAGCAAATTTAAACCAATTGTCGATAAACTACTACCAAAACTGAACGCTTATTTGAGTTCAATAGGGCACAGGGAATAAATTACAAAAAAAGCCCCATGCCCGATGCCCAATGCCCCATCCCCAATGCCCCATGCCCCATGCCCCATGCCCAATTCCCAATTCCCAATTCCCCATGATTAATTGTCAAATTCCTACAGGATTAATTGTTTCTTGTCAAGCACCTGCTGATTCGCCGCTGCACGATCCGATCGTAATTGCGGCAATGGCTCGAACCGCTGTCAATAGAGGAGCCTCGGGCGTGCGGATTGACACTCCGACTCATATTGCGGCGGTGCGAAAACAAATATCCGCTCCCATAATTGGGATTTGGAAGCAGCAATTGCCGGGATGCGAGATTTACATTACTCCTCGGTTTGAAGACGCGCGGGCGATCGCCGCTTCTGGAGCCGATATTATCGCCGTTGACGCTACTCTGAGAAACCGTCCTCCTGGCGAAGACTTAAAGACGTTAATCGCGCGAATTCGCAGCGAATTGGGCAAATTAGTGATGGCGGATGTAGATACAATAGAAGCTGCGCTCGCGGCGGTTCAAGCTGGTGCAGATACTGTGGGAACTACTCTTTTTGGCTACACTCCCCAGACGCAAAATTTCTCGCCGCCCGGATTTGATTTGCTTGCGGAAATGGTAGAAAAGCTTAAGGTTCCCGTTATCTGCGAAGGCGGGATCGCTGGACCGGAAATGGCCAAAAAAGCATTGGATTTAGGAGCGGCGGCTGTTGTTGTCGGCGCCGATATTACTGGGATTGATATTAAGGTGACAGCCTATAAGTCGGTGATTGGGAAGTAAGAAGGAAGTTCGGCAACGGATTGTTTAACGGATGTAACGGATAGAAGGAAGTTCGGCAACGGATCTAACGGATCTAACGGATAGAAGGGAGAAGGGAGAAGGAATATTCCGTGATTGAAATCGCTTCTAGACAAACGAAAGTCGCAAGGCAAGGGTTGGAAAGATCGGGCGATTTTAATCGCCCTTTTTCTGGGGAAGTTGCTAAATCAGCGCGCCGTTGATAAAGCTGCTAACTGCAGCCAAGGCGATCGCCCCCAGTACCGCGCTCCAAAGACCCATCCGCAAGCTAAATCCTTCAACTAACTTCGCAGCCGAGGCAAAAATAATCACGTTCATTACAAAAGCAAACGCACCGGAAAGCAATCCCAGCGTCAGTAGGTTCGGCACGAAAAAAACTGCTTTTAGAATTGGCAAAATTAAAACATTCAAAATTCCCAAAACCGCAGCGGAAATTACTGCTTTGGGTGTGCTGTCAATTTCTACGCCGATCGGCAGTTGAGAAAGTAGCAGCAAGCTGCTGCCCGTCACCAGCCAAGCAATCAAAAAATCGATCGGTTCCACAGCGCTCGTACCTCCTTAATAGTTGAATTGTCAAAAAAACCTGATATTTAAGCTCTACCTTAATCAAAAAATCCCGCTGATTGGTCTGCCAATAGGCAGAATTTTTGTCTGTTACTAAAGAGTTAGAAGTTATTATCCCTGTATCTTCTGCCAAATCATCCGGATGGCAACCCGATCAACCTGTTAGTTGAATAAAAAGAGCAGATTAATTAATATGGCTGGCGATTTTTCTTTTAACTCTAAAATCCGATTCGACAAAAATGGCTTGGACAATCCTGCACGGCAACGCAGCCGATCGCTCCAAGCTATGATTTTCATGCTGCTAGTCACTACCTTGGTGACGCTGCCGATATTTCGTCTAGCCGAACTGCAACTGGTACAGGGAGCCTACAACCGACAGCGGGCGGAAAATAACCGCATTCGCCCTGTTTCAGTCGCAGCCAACCGGGGCCAAATTTTAGACCGCAACGGCAAAATTTTTGCGGCCAACCGCGTATCTCGATCGGTCTATTTGTGGCCAAAAGAGCGATCGGCCAAGGAGTGGCAAGAGATCGCCGCTACACTGGGCCCGATCGTCAAACTTCCCGCGGCCGAAATTATCAAAAAGATCGATGGAGCAGGCTACAAATCCGCCCTACCAGTGCGAATTAGTAAGGATATCGATGTCGGTACTTTTGTCGCTTTGGGAGAACAAAGTAATGCTTTGCGGGGAGTTGAAATTCGCGTAGAATCGAGCCGAGACAATCCCAACCAGCAATTAGCAGCTCACCTTTTGGGATACGTCGGCGAAGCTACTTTAGAGGAATTAAAAGCTAATCCTGCATATCCGATGGGGATGATCGTCGGTCAAATGGGAGTTGAAAAATTAGCCAATTCAACTTTAGAGGGCGTTTGGGGAAACCGTTTAATCGAGGTAAATGCTAAAGGCGAAGAAATCCAAGATTTAGGTGTAAAAGACCCTATTCCCGGCAAATCTGTGCAGCTAACTTTAGATTTAGATATGCAAAAAACTGCGGAAAAAGCTTTGGGCGATCGCCTGGGTGCAGTTGTGGCGATCGATGTCAAAACCGGAGCTCTTTTAACAATGGCTAGTTGGCCGACATTTGACCCCAATATTTTCACTCGTAAGGTAACTCAAAAAGAATGGGATAGACTGCAAGGGCCAGACAAACCATTTTTAAATCGGGCCGTTCAAGGCTATCCAGTCGGCAGCACTTTTAAAATTGTAACTTCTGTAGCCGGGATGGAGTCGGGCAAGTTTTCTCCTGACTCGACTTTGGTAAGTTCTGCTTCAATTAACATCGGCGGAATTAACTTTAACGAACACGGCGCCGGTTACGGCGTTATCGGTTTTCGGGACGCTTTGGCCTACAGCAGCAATACGTTTTTCTATCAAGTAGGTATGGCTGCCGGGCCCGAACAAATGGCGAAATGGGCTAAGAAAATGGGCATTGGCGGTACTATTAATTTAGAACTTTTGGGGATAGACGGCGCCAATCACGGTCAAGTTCCGATACCAGCAGAGAAACAGAAAATGTATGGGGAAGATTGGTATGTGGGCGATACCGTAACAATGGCGATCGGTCAAGGTTTGGTACTTTGTACTCCCTTAGAATTGGCAGTGATGGTGTCAACTATTGCCAATGGCGGTTGGCGAGTGCAGCCGCATTTATTGGCTTCTCAAACCAATACGCCTGTTACTAAAAAAATTCAAACTGGTATTAAACCGACAACTTTAAACGTCATTAAACAAGGATTGATTGACGTGGTGAAAAAAGGTACAGGCCGCGCCATGAATGACGGTACTATTCCTTTCAGTGCTGGTAAGACTGGGACTGTGGAAATGCCCGGTCATCCTGATAATTCTATGTATGTGGGTTTTGCTCCTGCTGATAAACCGGAAATTGCGATCGCAGTTATCGTTGAAGGCGGCGGATTTGGTGCTGTCTCGGCGGCACCAATTGCTCAGGAGGTATTTAGAACCTATTTTCAAAAGCAGGGTTTTAAACCTACTAATAAGCCTCTATAGTCATTAGTTAATTGTTGACGGTTGACGGTTGACGGTTGACGGTTGACGGTTGACGGTTGACGGTTGACGGTTGACGGTTGACTGTTCGCATTTTGTCCCATACTTCGATCGCACTATCCTTGATATCTTGGGAAAGTGCGATCGATCAAAAGTCTTCCCCTACCAATCGTCTCACTTCCAAAGTCGATAAATTCATCATTTGCGCTACCTCTTCCAAACTCATCCCAGAGTTTAAAAGTTGAGTTACGAGCGATCGCAATGTTGACTCCGCTGCCAGCCGTGCTTGTTGCTCGGCCAGCCGTCCCAGGTTTTCTTCCTTGTGAGTCTTCAAAAACTCACCCGTTTCAGGAACTCTAAACTTCAATTCTCCTGAAATTATATGCAATTCCAGTCCCAGCACTTCACTGAACAACCACAGCGTATCGAAAGCGATATTGTTCGCTGGAATCGGCTCGTACTGATTGTTGATTAAACGTACTCCTTGTAAAATTGGATTCAGATAATCTCCCGACGGATCGTACTGAAAATATTCCCTAACTCCCAAAGCCAGATAAATTTCTGGTTTGGTTTCTTGGTCTTTCGTTTGAGTTGTTTCCGAAGTTATTTCTAATACAAAATCGGGAGTAATTCCCCCTTCTTCCCAAACTTTATAATTATCCCTTTTGCGTTTGGCCACTCCAAACACCACATAAACATCCGGGGCCACAACCGCCTGGTTGTTCCCTTGTTCGTAATAAATAAAAGAATTGGCTGACACGTAAACATCAGAACGTTCTTGAAAGTAAAGCTTGACAGCTTCAACGCTGTAAGTCATGTAATCGCGCGTGATGTCGCTTTCAGCCATCGGCTCTCCGTCGCTGCTGGGATATTGAATTTCTACTTGTTCGACTTGAGTTAAAATTGTCATTTTTCAATTTTCCTCAAACTTAATTAATTTAATCCTAGCATTCTGTCGGAGCTTTGAAAAGTTCGATCGCCTAAAAAAAATCAACAGCCGTAAGGTGCGCACGGCGCACCCTACATAATGGCGGTTCTGCGTCCTGGACTTTAACATCGGTCTGATAGTTTACAGATACCGACAATTTAAAGTCTAATTAATCCCTCTCTCTAAAATAATCATTTCCGAACCAACAACGGGACTTCTAGCTATTAACTTTCCTTCCCTATTAGCAATTTCTAGCTTGCTGAAATCGAGTGAATTAGCCTCCTTCCACATTTTAGTTGCTAGTTGATTTTGCTCGACTTCGCTGAGTTTGTACCAATCTTCAGCGACTTTTACAGTCAAAATGCTGCTAGAAAAATTAGCTTGAACAGACTCAACTAAACCGCCGCCAAGTCGATTCTTAATTTCAGTAACTTGAGTTTGAATAGCAGCAATCAGAGACTGTTCCGGCGTCAGCGGCGGCGGTGGGATCATTTCTACGGGTTGGGGTTTTTCTGGAGCCACTAAATCGGGCAACTTGCTTTTGAATTTAGTAGATATTGGCGCTGACGGTGCGATCGCCTCTGGTGATTGCGGCGTTCCCGACACCATAAAATCGTCAAACGTTGGCGGCGACTGCTGCGCTGCTGGGAAAGAGACTTTTGCTAGTTTCTCCGGCGGTTTTGCCGAGAAACTGTTGAGCGTTAAACCGACTGCAACGATGAGAGTTGCTGCTAATGCGGCGTTTAAAATTGGATCGGACAGCTTCTCGTTCGCAGATGCCGGCAGCAGATCCCGCACTAGCCGCACAATACTTTGCCAAAGTACACCGATTTTCTGTAAAAAACTCCCTTCCGTGCGTTGGGATACAGGCTTTTTATCAAATTTTACAGCAACTTTTGGCGGCACGCTGTTAACTTCCGCAGCAACAGCCGGAGGAGTTGTTGTTGCTGAGTCAGAAGCGGTGGGCGCGATCGGCTTTTGGGCCTGCAACGGCGGTTCTGCTGCTAATTTTTTGCCTTTTTTTCCCAAATTGCCGATCGAGGCAATCAAAGCTTTGATTCCCTGATTTTTGGGAACAGCGCTGCTGGCATTTTGAGTTTTGCTGCGAGTCGCAGCAGACTTTGCAGGCGAGTCAACCTCCGGTTTCGGAGATTGAGAGGGTTCTGGAGTTGGTTGGTTTAGTTGTTCTTCTGACATTTTTTCTGCCTTCGGGCGTTCCAAATATATTTAAAAGCGATAAATTTTAGTTGAGCCATCTCAGCCTTAATTTATCATTTCATTAGTTGTAACTGAATCACAATGAGTATCAAACGCCGTCATTTTCTAGTTTTAGGCAGTCTCAGCAGCTTAGGTTTTGCCGGAGTCTGGAAAATGCTTCAGCTTCGGACTTCCTGGGGTACAGACGCCAACGCTGCTGTGCCTTCTAACGTTGAGGCCCAAAGGGCGATCGTCCCAATGCCGGCCTCACCGCCTATTTTACGCTTTATTTCGGTGGCCGACACCGGTACCGGGGCTGAAGGTCAGTATGCTGTGGCTGAGGCGATGGCGCAATATCACCGCGAAAACCCTTTTAATGTTGCTGTTCTCGCCGGCGACAATATCTACACTAACGGCGAAATTGAAAAAATTAATGCTGTTTTCGAGCGGCCTTATCAGCCGTTATTGCAGCAAGGCGTAAAATTTTATGCTTGTCTGGGAAATCACGACATCCGCACTGCTAACGGCGATCCGCAAGTTAAATATGCGGGTTTTAATATGCAAGGTCGCTACTATACTTTTCGGCGCGATCCGGTACAGTTTTTTGCTTTAGATACCAATCACAATGCTGACTGGGAAAATCAGCTTGTTTGGCTGGAAAAAGAGTTGAGTCAGAGCACTGCACCTTGGAAAGTTGTGTTCGGCCACCACCCGATTTATTCTTCTGGCGTGTACGGAGTGAATCAACCTTTTATTAAGACTTTGACGCCTTTGTTTCAAAAGTACGGCGTGCAGCTTTATATCAACGGGCACGAGCACAGTTACGAACGCACTCGATCGATTAACGGTACGACTTATTTGATTTGCGGTGCTGGCGGGGGTACTCGTCCGGTGGGGCGTTCTGAGTGGACGGAGTATTCTGCTAGCCGGCTCAGTTTTGCGACGTTTGATGTTTATGAAGACCGGATGTTTGTCAGTTCTATCGGTACTGACAAGCGGGTTTTTGATAGAGGGGTGATTCAAGTGCGATCGGCTTAATTCAGATTATATTCAGGAGCCAACAATATGAAGAGGGGTTGTAGAGCCAATAAAACGGGTTTTGTTTTAGAAACAACTGTCGAAGGCACGTTGAGAGGCCACGGATATCTCGAAATATGCCCCCAGTTGCCGAAAAAGCGCAAGCGAGATTGGCTCTTAATCTCTACTGAAAATCCCAAGCGATATGCTAAACAGGTTTATATCGGCTCTAGCATTTATGAAACTGAAATAAATGTCGATTTTTATATTGTTGGTTCCGGTTCGTTTCCTCGGGGTCTAATTGTTGAGTGCAAGTGGCAAGAAGATAAAGGTTCCGTTGATGAGAAGTATCCTTACCTCAATTTAAATATTAAAAATTGCTACCGGGTGCCAACTATTGTGATAGTGGGCGGTGACGGTATGAGGCAAGGTTCGATCGACTGGTTTAAAAAACAAATTCCCGACAATCAAAATTTGTTGGGAGTTCACAAGCTCGAAGGTTTTATTACCTGGGCTAACAAACATCTGTAATCAGGAATTACGCAACTTGGTTTGGCCGCCTGCGGGGAAACCACGGGTTGCCCTACAAAATATTCTTAGGTAGAGACTTTTCTTAAGTGTAATTTAAAATGAACGTATTAATAATTCCTTGACTTTGCCGCGCTTGCAACTATTAGAATTAATTCCCCTAGATGCTGATATTTCAATTAATTTGGGAAGAGATTTTATTGGAAAAGCTTGACTATCGCTGTAGATTTTTTCGATGAAATCGCAGTTGGAATTAGACAGCATAACTTTCACGCCCCGTTCGGCAAGTTCTGCAAAAATATCTCTGAGTTTAAGCTGTTCCGATTCTTTGAAATTATCCCGGCTGTAAGCGGTGAAGTTACTTGTGGCACTGATCGGATAATAAGGCGGGTCAAAATAAACAAAGTCTTCGCTGCTTGTGGCAAAATCCAAAATTTCATCGAATTTTCTGACTTGAATTTGAGCGGGCGCGAGTACAGATGAGACCGATCGCAGTAAATCGGGTTGACATATATTAGGATTTTTGTATCTGCCTATGGGAACATTAAATTCACCTTTTGAGTTTTCTCTGTAAAGGCCGTTGTAACAAGTTTTATTTAGGTAAATCAGGCGTGCTGCTTTTTCTGTATCTTTTTTGTAGGATTGCGATCGCACCCAGTAATAATACTCTTTATTGTTCTTGCTGTGTTCGGACTGGTGATCGAACAAAAGCTCAATTAGCTCCTCAACTTTATCCCTGACACAGCAATAGGCATTAATCAACTCAGGATTAATATCTGTTAAAATAGCTTGCAAAGAAGGGTGCTGCTGTGCTAAGTAAAAAAATACGGCTCCGCCACCCAAAAAAGGCTCGTAGTAAGTGGTGAACTTTTCAGGAAAATAAGGTTGATATTGTCCAATCAACCTAGTTTTGCCTCCTGCCCATTTCAGAAAGGGACGCGGCAAGACGAAAGAAGGTGCGGAAGCAGACATTTATCTAGAAATAACGGCCCTATAATATTTATCACAACTAGAACTCAATAGACATACTTCTGTAGTTGTCACCGGAGGTTGCGTGGCATTAAACAGGCATCGCCCGATCGATCGGCGAAAAGTTTTCGTTAGAATTATATATGTCAGCCTCGCCCACAAAAATGCCCGATCGCCCGATCGGCAGATTTAGCTCTGGGTGTGCCAAAATTGTCTAACTCGCTCACAAGTGTTACCAGTCAAAGATCGAGCTGTGACACTTTACCCCACCAAGCTTATGCAAGATTTCATTAATAACGTCTCTCGCTACCCCCGCTTTTTCATTACGATTTGTCTGGGGATTTTCTTTTTCCTGTTCGAGCGACTCAGACCCCTGCTCGATCGACCGACAACTGCGATCGCCCTGATTACTTCGATCGTAGCGACTTTTGTCTTTCTAACTTTTACACTGCGCGCCATGTTAGGTCTGAGTCCGGTTTAAAGGCAAGCTTTCGCCGGAAAAAAGCCTGCTTCCGAGCGACAAGCTAGAGCGCAGAGACAAGGCAGACAAAGGCTTTGGGCAAGTTGCGAGTTTTGAGTTAAAAGTTAAAACACCAACTCCCGAATTAACTGCAACTCGCTCGCTGCGATCGCACACTTGACAATAGTCGCTGCGATAGATTGGAAGAGGAAATTAGTAAGCGGCGTTACGTCAGCGCTCCTCAACCTTGGCGCAGGCAAACATTACCGAAGTGCAGGACAAGCGTTTGGGGCTATCAACATTCACTGGGGAAATACTGCACCTCTGTTTCCCCGCATTCCCAGTTAATTCTTAGGAAGCGGCACACCCCGCCCCGCTTTCCTCTCCCGTTAACCTGACGGTATCACGAGAGTTTCCAGCGGACAAGACAGATGAAATTTGAACATATCTATCAATTTTTTCAAGACCCCCCTCCTGTTTATCTAAACAAGGAACTAGCAGTGTGCTACATTCTCTCGGTGTTATTGCGCGGAGATTCCTACGGTACAGAACTCATCGGACAACTAGAGCGGGAATTCCCCATCTACCGACTTTCTGATACTGTCCTCTACAGCGCTCTGAAATTCCTCGAAGATGAAGCCGTAATCACCGGTTACTGGAAAAAAGTAGAAGGACGCGGCCGCCCGCGCCGGATGTATCAAATC
Source organism: Microcoleus pseudofavosus SVA1_A4 (assembly GCF_036700565.1). Taxonomy (NCBI): domain Bacteria; kingdom Bacillati; phylum Cyanobacteriota; class Cyanophyceae; order Oscillatoriales; family Microcoleaceae; genus Microcoleus; species Microcoleus pseudofavosus. Next base: position 28,142 of record NZ_JAUBPE010000059.1, on the reverse strand, counting down.
CTCCCCGAGTGGCGGCATCAAGCTCAAGACCTCGCTCGTCTCTGGCACGACTACATCAATCAGGGAAACGGCGCGTCAGGGCGTCGGCCCCGCGCCTTAGAAACCGGTCACACGGGTTAGCCGAGTTTGAATCGGATGCCTAAACCCAAGAGAAGCTGGCGCTACTTGCAAAGCGATTTGCCCGATTGCCTTCGCTTTGCTCGATCGCCGCACAGCAATTAAAGCAGCTACACTACGTCAGGACTTACGCACGGTCACTTGAGAATTAGCGACGATTGGGAGATATGGGAATTTGGTGATGGGGAGAAAAACGTCTTGCAGAAGAAGCTTTCTGCGAATTTTGGTTAAAAAGTGTCCGCGTAAGTCCTCGATCGCTTTCTTATGTAAAGTTCTGTAAAGTAATAGTAGATCGTTTCACTTACACAAACTTCTACCAATGAATACTGCTGTTCTTCCTTCAACATTTGTGCTGACGCTGCTGTTGGCTGTTGGCTTGTTTTTCTTTATCAAAGCCTCAGTCAAACCTCGAATCGAACAAGTCAAGCTTGCTTCCGAGAGCGCCCAAGAGTCACTTTTAACTGAGCTACAACAGTATTTTGCCCAGAGAGCTTACCGAGTTGCAGCCGTCGATGCTCCCAACTATAAAGTCACCTTTGAGGGTTTTGTGCGGCCGAGTTGGTTTTTGGCTATTTTTCTAACCATGCTAAGTGCAGGCGGCACTCTGTGCTTGGGACTGGTTTTGGGAATGCTAGTTCCCCAGCAGGGTCAAATTTTCCTAGCGTTGGTACTGCTGTCCCCGCTGGCCGGCGTATTTTACTGGAAAAAAGCTGGACGCTCGGAGCAAGTCTCCCTCAAACTCGAATCAGTTGCTGAGTCGGGAAGCCAAACCAAGAGCTTGGTTACTGTCAGAGCTCACCGCGATGAACTAGCAGCTATGCAAAAAGCTTTAGATTTGAAACCGCTAGAAGATTAAAAGTTTGGCGCGGAACGTTTTTTGATATGCTATATGCCGTACTTAGACTTTGAGCAGACAAACCGATGAATGCTTGTGGCTTTCAGTTGGCCGGGAAGTTCGATCGAACAAACAGTCAAAAAAAACCATTATCCTGAGAGTGCCCCTGTGGCGATCGCCCGAATCGGCGATCGATCGTGCTGCGATGGCTCCTTATACCCTAATTACTAAGGACTTTTCGCATAAATTCAGTTGGCACTCTCCAGACAATGAGAACTCTGGCGCTGTTGTTAAAAGAGTTAGAAAAACATTGCTGTCAATGTTTTGAGCTCAACATTTTGATTTATGCGCGGCCCGCTGACACCACAGGAATTTTGTCTGCGGTAGCTTCCAACATCAACTTTAAGCTGGGAAACAAGAAATGGTTCTCTTCTACGTATTGGGCTCCAAATAAACCTTTTTCAGCCCAGAAGTATCTGTCAGTGGTATGCTCGTTACGCTTGACTAACAGCAAAGCTGGGGGAGCAATGCCTTCGGCATGGATGAACTTGCGAGCCGCTGTTACGGGTTTATCTTCGCCGCTCTCGATGCTATATTGAGGCACACACTCTAAAATTCTGCGTCCTTCTTGTCGGCGGCGACTCTTGCGTTTGCGTCTCCTGGCCAATTTCTTTACCTCCTCTGTGAGCAGACAGTATGAGCAGACAGGTTGTAATGATAGCTACCAAATCCGAGGCCAGTATATCCGTTCTAGCTCAAAACTTCAACTGTTTTTAATATATCGACATAATCTTAACATTCGTGCCGATCGACAAAAGTGTAGCGGTTGTGGTATGTTGGCCCGAAAATTCCGGCAATATCCAAGCTTTGAGAGCGGTGGAAGGAGAGCGCACAGGGGTTTAGGGCAAATTGTGTTCGTGAAAGCTTCGATGCCTTCTATGAAAGCGAAGATACCTGAAATCTAGAAGTCTCTCATCTGTAATCGGGGGCTGACCAGTTGTAATTTACTTAGAATTCCGTTAGATATCTTAATGTGGCGCTCATGTTAATGCCAGCCAGTTCAGAATTTGTCAAGCTTTGCCGATCGCAGGTAGCGATCGCCGTCAGTTTGGGAGCGACATTCAGCGCGGTATACCTGACACAAGAGCTGGTAGAAGGCACCGAAGCAAAGTTGGTACCGATCGCGGTTTACCCAGAAACCTCAGTCGAATCGGAAGCAAATCAGGGGTTGAGGCTGCAATATTCCGAAAGTTCGACAGTGAAACCGATGCCGCGGCTGCTGGCCCCGCCGGCTATTCCTGTGGAAGAATCAACGGTGGGGGCGATCGCACCCGATCCGCTTCCGGGTAATGAGCGCAGTTCAAATCAGTGCCCGGGCCCGGAGAATGTATGGCAGCAGCGTCGGCAAATTGTGACGCCTCTGATACACGAGGGAGCTGTAATGGGACTTTTGGTGTGCGGTCGGCAAGACAGGCCTTGGAACGAGCCAGAGGAGGCGACTATGCAACAAATTTCTCGCACCTTAGCCCTAGCCTGCATTTTAGACCAGCGATCGCAGTGGATGCAGCAGGAATTGGGTTCTTCTCACCAAATCCAGGCCCAGGTGTACGACACGATGCACAATTTGCTGCACCAATTCAAAAGTCCGCTGACAGCGCTGCGAACTTTTGGCAAGCTGTTAGCGCGGCGGCTGGTACCGGAAGACAAAAACCGCAATGTGGCTTTTAGTATTGTCCGAGAGAGCGATCGCCTGCAAGAGTTGCTGTTACAGTTCGATCGAACCGTTGACACCGGCGAAGCAAATCTGAGACTACCATCTAACACTTCAGAAAAAGCAATGCCCAATGTAGAGTTACTCCGGCATTCTCCTCTGTCGCTGTCACCTGCGGCCAATTTGAACGAATCCTGTTTTGTGGCAGAAGTCTTAAAACCGCTGTTAATTTCCGCCGAGGCGATCGCATCTGAAAGGAATCTGAAATTGCTAGCCGACATTCCGGCGGATTTGCCACCAGTCTCAGCGAACGATCGAGCTTTGCGCGAAGTTTTGAGCAATTTAATTGACAATGCTTTGAAATATACCCCTGCCGGCCGCCAAATTTATATTAAAGTTAGGTACAAAGCAGCTTCGGGCGATCGGGCCTGGCGCCGCCCATTGCCTGCCATAGCAGTTGCAGTCAGCGACACCGGTTCCGGCATTCCCCCCCAGGATTTAGAGCATTTATTTGAGCGGCACTACCGGGGAGAAAAAGCGCAGACAGAAATTCCCGGCACAGGATTGGGTTTGGCGATCGCCCGCGATTTAGTCCGCCAAATGCAAGGAGAAATAGAAGTATTTTCCCCAGTCAATCCTGAATGGCTGCCATCTGGGGAAACTCATTTATATCCAACCGATCGCGGCACTACATTTGTGGTTTGGCTGCCGGTGAATAAGTAACGAACCCTATTGCTTGGAGACATTTTTTATGAAGCATCTGCCTTTCTTCGATAAAATTCCCAACTTTTCAAATTCTTTAGAAATTATCAAAAAACATTTTTTTACTGTACCGTTTTTAGCTGTTTTCAACACTCTGACTGTCCTGATTTTGGGAGGTCTGAGCGTATACGCCAAACTCAACAACCAGGGAGACGGAGTTGAACGCTTGTTTAGCGATCCTTTTAATTTCTGGTTCCCTTACGAAGGCATCCTCACCGGAGTTTCCGAAGTTTTCTGGTGCATCCCAGTCGCAATTTGTGCATTTACTTTCGGAGTGTTGCGCCAAAAATATCCGCGCAGTCGATCGGCAATATTCTTATTTTTTAGTGCTTTACTGCTGGGAGTCTTTTTCCTGGATGACAGGTTTAGGATGACTTTGATTCTTACTGAATTGGGAATATCTAAGAAATTAATTTATTTGTGTTACGGGAGTGCTGTTTTCCTTTACGGAGTTAAGTTTTGGCGATACATCAAAACCACTCCTTACCTGCCATTAGTCGCAGCATTTCTCTTGTTTGCTATCTCCCGATTTGAGGATATTTTAGACTTGCCAAGTCAAGGAACACACGCGATGTTAGAAGATGGCACTAAGTTATTAGCTGTTGTGAATTTAGCCCTGTATTTTTGGCACGTATGTCATCAGGAAGTTGGGCGGCATTTGCAGCAAAGCGAAGATCCTTAAGCGCCTCGATGATATTAAAAAAAAAGGCGTTGCTGAATTAGGGTATCACTAAGCAACGCCGGCGATCGCATACGACCCAAATAATTTCTTTGATTTTGATATGGAATTGGAACATCTGCAAATTTTAGATAGTGAATTAATAATCGAAGGGAATATCTGAGCAACTTGCTGCCTGATTTAGAATAACAAAGAGTTTTTGGTTTCAAACAAGCTAAATAATATCTTAATCTGGTATTTTCGCCCTCAACTCTTGTCCTATAGGTTTTGCTAATAATTTGAGCTTCATCGGCAATAAAATTAGGGTAAACTTTCCAGCCATCTGTCATATAAAAATAGCATTTCCATTTATTAACAAGAGTACAAAGTGGTTCAAAGTTTAGCCACTATGAGCGCCTAATACCCATCCTAAAATACCTAGTTTAAAGTCATCTACTGCTTTTCCGCTTATCTACTGAATGCAGTGTACTATTTATACATGGAATATGCTGTATTTTTACGGCACAGTTGGTAACGCCTCGGAAGACACTATTAAAAAATATATTGAAAACCAACACAATTAAGTTAGAAGAATGCGACTAAAGCCGCAGCCCCTATCCCAACGCCTGAAGGGGTGGGCTTGCCGCGCAAAAAAAGTCTGTCAGAATTCAGATTAATTAGCAATTAGCAATTATATCATTTCCAGTTGCATCGGAATAATATATTTGGATGATATCAGTGCGAGCGTCTCGCTCGCGACATAGATCGTTCGCTATGGACGCTCGCACTACATAATTCCGATGCTGCCGGATTTGATATTACCCCGTTCTCATGCAACTGAAAACCGCTATATAATGAATTCCGTCACATGAGTTTCCTAGACCATAGATACCGCGAGATTGGTGGCTATACAGATAGTCGGCAGCTCAATAATAAACTGCGTTCCCTGCTCTGGCGTAGAAAAACACTGCAATTGACCGCAGTGTTTTTCTAGTAAAATTTTTCGGCTGATTGACAATCCCATGCCTGTACCTTTTCCTATTGGCTTAGTAGTAAAAAAGGGAGTGAAAAGTTTAGAACGAACTTTCTCAGTCATGCCAATACCATTATCAGCAATTGTTACCCGAATGCCTGAACCACTGCTAATGTTGTCATGCGAATTGCCCGATACGACTTCAGTACGAATCAAAATCTGGGGGTGAAAAACTGTACCCTTTTCTCTAGTTCCCCGCTCTTCCAAAGCATCTATAGCATTCGCTAAAAGGTTCATAAACACCTGATTAAGCTGACCTGCATAACAGGTCACAAGCGGCAATGCGTCATAGTCTTTAATCACGTTAATAGCAGGACGATCGGACTTAGCCTTTAGGCGGTGCTGTAAAATCATCAAACTGCTATTAATCCCTTCGTGGATATCTACTGATTTGATTTCAGTTTCATCCAACCGTGAAAAATTGCGTAGAGACTGCACAATAGTGCGAATGCGTTCGATACCTAACTGCAAGGAAGAAAGCAATTTTGGCAAATCGTCGATGATAAATGACAACTCTCCATCTTCTATGGCATTGAGAATTTCTGCTTCTGGTTGCGGGTAATGCCGTTGGTAGAGATTCAACAGATAGATGAGTTCTTTAATATAATCCTTGGCATAGGAGATATTGCCGTAAATAAAGTTAACCGGATTGTTAATTTCATGAGCGACACCTGCAACTAATTGACCAAGACTAGACATTTTTTCACTTTGAACTAGCTGGAGTTGTGTTTCTTGCAGTTCTTTGACAAAATGCTCTAAGGCAAGAGCTTTTTGGTGTTCTTTTTCTTCACTGATACGGAGTGCTTTTTCTATTTGTTCGCGCCGCTCTATTTCCGACTGCAATTTCTGACCTAGAGAAAAACTTCTCAAAGCTGTTAGCACCGTCGTGTATAGCTTTGATGTGGTTAATTCAGTTTTAGTTTTATAGTCATTAATATCGTAATTGATAATAATGCTTTTTTCTGGCACTTGTCCGGGTTGACCCGTGCGTAAAATAATTCGCACTAACTGATTGCCTAGCACTTCCCGGACATATTTAACAAAGGTTAAGCCAGCATCATCCGTTTCCATAATTACATCAAGTAGGATGATAGCAACATCAGGATGTTCTTCGATTAACTGTTTAGCTTCATTCGCGGAATAAGCACTAATAAACTTTAAAGATTTGTTTTCAAAAATAAATTTTCTTAAGGCAATATCGGTAGCTGTGTGAACTTGAGGCTCATCATCTACAATCAAGATTTTCCAGCTTTCAGTCGGGGTATCTTCAGATACTTCATCGGCAAAAAATAACTCCTCATCGAAGTTAACTTCTCCAGAAACTAACATTTGTTCAGAGGATTCTTCAGTTGAAAAGCCGTAAATATTTTGATCCATTGCTGCTCACCTTTATTTATCACTATCACTGATGTTTTGAGTTGGGAAACTACGGTGTTGAATCGATTTGTATGGGTAACTTAATAATAAATTTGGTTCCCACTCCCACCTCACTTTTACATTCTACTTCACCCAGAAGTTTTTGGGTAACTAAATTGTAGACAATATGCAATCCCAATCCGCTACCACCCTGGCCGCGTTTGGTAGTAAAGAACGGCTCAAAAATTTTACTTAAATTTTCAGGAGGAATGCCTTTACCATCATCGGAATATTCAAAGCTAAGTCGATCCCCATCTTGTTGCCAATCAAAAACGAGCTGACCGGGTTCGCCCGGTTCGTAAGCATGAATCAGAGAGTTCATCAGCAAATTTGTGACAACTTGGGATAAAGCACCTGGATAAGAATCTATGGCAATGTTGGTGTCTCCTTTAATTTCGATCGAATGTTTGCTATTTCTCAATTTTGGTTTTAATTGGATTAAAATTTCATCCAGATAATTTCTTACCCCGAAAGTTCGTCGTTCTTCGCTAGAGCGATCGACGGCCACTTCTTTAAAGCTCTGAATCAATGCTGCTGCCTGATTTAGATTAGTTAGAAGGGTGTTACTGCTTTGGGTGGCTATATCCAAAAATTCTTCTAGCTCGGAGCGCTTCATTTTGCCACTCTTATAAGTAGAGGTAAAGTCTGTGGTATGTTCTGCCAAAGCTGACGCAACGGTTACGCCAACGCCGATGGGAGTATTAATTTCGTGGGCTACCCCAGCAACTAATCCTCCCAGCGATGCCATTTTTTCAGATTCCACTAGCTTACTTTGAGTCGCTTTTAAAGCCTCCAGCGTGTTGGATAATTCGTGGGTGCGATCGCTCACTAATTGCTCTAAGTTTTGATTGAACTCCTGCAAGTTATTGTAGAGTTGGGCATTCTCAATGGAAATGGCAATTTGGGCTGATAACAATTTTAACAGTTCTAGCCTATCTGTAGTAAAAGCCCCTTCAGTCAAGTTATTTTCCAGGTAAAGAATGCCTGTCAGCTTGCCTTGATGCAGCAGAGGAGTGCAGAGAATCGATTTCGGTTGAGTGGCTGCAATATAAGGATCGCGGGTAAATTGTCCTTCTTGGGTGGCGTTATTTAAAACCACATTTTCCTGGGTGCGGATGACGTAGTTAGCGATCGCACTTGCCAGTTTGGGCATTTCCCCAGAATCAGCTTTTGCATTCAGGGGAAGCGATCGCAGTACGCTAACTTCATCCTTCTTAACAGAACCTTCAGCCTCAATCGCCCAGTTTCCCGCTTTTTCTAAAATTAAAAATCCTTTTTCAGCACCCGCATTTTCGATCGCAATCTTCATCAACCTTTCCAGCAACTTACTCAAAACGATTTCGCCTGAAATCGCTTGAGAAGCTTTCATTACTGTGGCTAAATCTAGCGTATCTCCCAAATTAGTGCTAGTGGTAGTAGGCGAAGTCGTTGTTCGGTTAGCTTTTGTTTGAGTTGTTGTCTTTGCTGACGTTCTAGTTAGTAATTGGGGGTATTTTTCCTCTAAATCATCAACTTTGCGTTGAGCGCCCCATATCTGGTAGCCATAGTGAGCTTTTTGCATATAAAGTTGGGCAAAATCTTCTTTCCCTTTAGCTAACCAGAATTTAGCCGCTAGTTCATTTCCCAAAGCTTCGTTCTGGATATATTCGTTTTCTCTAGCTGAAGCGATCGCTTTGTCGTATAAATCCATTGCTTCTAAATCCTTACCAGAAATTCGCGCTATTTCTGCCGCTATTAGTAAATACTGATGTAGATAATTATCTGGGCAGCTATCAGCCCAAATTTTTGTTTTTTCTAGAATATTATGTAAAATTTCCCAGTGGTTTTCTTTTTCATCAGTAGTAGCCTCAGAATAGACACCAGCCAAAATTAATGAATAATAGAAATAATGTTGAGTGATATTAAAAAAACCGAAATTATTAATTGTTTTTTCATTTTCTTGAGCCAGCTTGAGAGCTTCAGTATAGTTATCATAAATGAATAAAACTTGAGCCTTGAAAGTTATATACCAAGTCTTAACATGATAAAACTTCGTATTTTCCCAGTGTTGCAAGCACAAATCTTCACTATATATTTCATCATCGAAGCTGTATTTATCTTTAGTTAATCCTTGTAAATTCAAAGTAGTTTGCTGTAAAGACATAAATCCATACAGCATACTTAAGTCATTTGTCTGCTTCATAACAGCTATATATTTACAAGATTCTTCATAAACCTTTTTTAGAGGCTGACCTATAATAAATCTAGTCCATATACTAAACATCATTGTCCAAACTATGTAAACTAAATCGCCACACTCGAGTCCACCTTTATAAGCTGTCCTAAAAATATCTAAGTTGGTTTTTAAATGATTATTATAAGGATTAATTCTCAAAGCAAAAAGATTAGGGACTTTACAACTAAGGCTCTTGTTGTTAAATTTATCATTGAGCTTTAAAGCTAGCTTACCAAATTCATAAGCTGATTTATATTCATTTCTAGATGATAACAACATTCCATAAGTAACATAACCGAAGGCTGATAAATCTGTGTTGCCATACCTTAAGGACATATTGACTATCTTTAATATAGATAAATCTAGCCAATTTTGATGTCCAACATAATAAGCTACCGCCCACAAATCAATTAATAATTTAATGCTGGCTCTTTTTGTCAAGTCTCTAAGTTCATGAGCATGGATTAAATCAGCAACTTTTCTTTGGGACAGATTTAACGATACCTGTTGTAATTCTACTTCTACTGCCTTTGGTAATTCTTCTTCTGTACGAGGCAAATCCATACCCAAACCTTCTAAGCCAGCAAGCGTGAACTTGAGGGCTTCATCTTTCCGTGATAAAGTTGAACAAAAGAATGTATAAAGAGAATAAATTTCTGCTTGGTCGATGGCCGATTTGCTGTTACTTAAGGCTATCTTAAAAAGTTCTTCTGCTTCCTCAAGATTGCCAGCTAAATACTCGCACTCACTTCGCTCCCTATAAAGAGTAAATGTTAGTTCATAATAATTTTCCCAACCCTGAATCCCTAGTAGTTTTATTCCTAAAGCAAAATAGGTAGCTGCTGTTTTATAAGCTGTGGAAGCTTTGCCTTTTTTGCCTGCTATTAAATTCAATTTTGACAATTTAACTTTCTGTTCTAAATCATCAATCAATTCCACACCAGTATTAAGATGATTGACCAGAGCAAAAATCTTTTCTTCCAGTTCTTCTTCAGTAGTATTTTTTAAAAGCAGTTGACCGATTTTGAGGTGAACTTCTTTTTTATGCTCTTCTGGGATAGTGGCATAAGCTGCTTGTTGCACTCGATCGTGCAAAAATTTAAAAGTAAGAATAATTAGGGGAGCATCTATTATTTGTTCTGGTGTAATTTCCCACTCAGAAATAGGTAACACTAAACCTTCCTGAATTGCTGGTAAAAGGTTGTGATAAGCGACTGCTGGTGATGTTTCATGGATAATAGAAAGGGTGTGCAAATCAAATGTGTTGCCTACACAAGCAGCTAACTGTAAAACCTGCTGTGTGGAGGTAGGAAGTTTTCTTAACTTCCTAACCATTAACTCCACAACATTATCAGTAATGCCTATTGCCTCAATTAAAGCTATGTCCCATTGCCATTGGGGTTTACTGCCTTGAGACGGAGGAATAAATGTAAGTAAGCCTTCCTGATAGATAGTTTTGAAAAATTGATTGACAAAGAAGGGGTTGCCAGAAGTTTTTCTGATTACTAATTGAGCTAATGGTTCTACTGCAATTGTGTTAGAGTGTAACGTATCACCAATTAAGTTGCAGATATGTTCAAGAGCTAAGGGAACTAATGTGATGTTGTTGATAACAGAGGCTTTGGACTGTAGTAAATCAAGAGTTATCATCAACGGATGTCCGGGATCGACTTCGTTATTTCGATAGGCCCCAATTAAGAACAAATAGCGCGTTTGTGCATCTGTAATCATTACTTCTAGCAACTTCAGCGTGGCAGAATCAGCCCATTGTAAATCGTCTAAAAAGATGACTAAAGGATGCTCAGATGAGCAAAACACGCCGATGAATTTTTGAAATATTGAATTAAAACGATTTTGTGACTCGGCTGGCGCTAATTCTGGCACGGCTGGCTGCTTACCAATAATGAGTTCCACTTCTGGAACGACATCAATAATGACTTGTCCGTTTTTACCCAAAACGGCTAAAAGTTTTTCTTTCCATTGAACTAATTGTGCTCCACTTTCAGTTAGTATTTGCTTCACTAAGGATCGAAAAGCATTGATGATAGCCGCGTAAGGAATATTGCGTTGAAATTGGTCGAACTTACCCGCAATAAAATAACCCCTTGCCTTAGTAATCGGTTTATAAACTTCTTGCACTAAGGCTGATTTGCCAATGCCAGAGTAACCCGACACTAACATAATTTCTGTTGTACCATTGCTGACGCGATCGAATGCAGCTAGCAAGGTTTCAACTTCTCGTTCTCTCCCATAGAGTTTTTGGGGAATTTGAAACTTATCGGTAATATCTTTTTGGGCGATCGCAAATTCTGCAATCCTTCCCTTAGTTTGTAATTGTTGCAAGCATTCTTCTAAATCTGCGATGATTCCCCAAGCACTTTGATATCTGGCTTCAGCGGTTTTCGCTAACAGTTTCATCGCGATATCAGAAACAACTTTAGGAAGTTCGGGATTGATTTCATGGGGCGGTACTACTTGTTTAGCAATGTGACAGTGGACTAATTCCATTGCATCGCTGTAATCGCATGGCAGTTGCCCGGTTAGCATTTCGTAAAAAGTGACTCCTAATGAGTAGAAATCCGTGCGGTAGTCGATCGCTCGGTTCATTCTGCCTGTTTGTTCCGGCGATATATAGCTAAGAGTGCCTTCTAAAATATTAGGATTTTTTAGGGTAGGATTCTCACGATTTAAAACAGTAGAGATGCCAAAATCTATGATTTGGACTAGCCCTGTTGTCGAGTTAATAATAATATTGCTGGGGTTTATGTCTTTATGAATAATGTTATGTTGATGAATTTGACCTAAAGCTCTGGTTATTTTAATAGCTGTTGACAAAAACTCTTCTAAGGTAAGTTTTTGAGAAGCAAACCACAGCTTTAATGATTCTCCACCACTATCCTCGAAAATAATAACTAAACTGTTCTGGTATCTTTCTAAGCTGTAGGTTTTAGGCACACTTTCTAGGTTAAGATTGCGTGTAATTTCGTATTCCTGCTTGTATCTGACTAACGAAGCGGGCATCGGATAATCTTGCTTGAGAAATTTGAGAATGATCGGTTGGTTGTCTTGCTTTCTCAGTCCTCGGTAAACTAAAGAATTGTTACTTTCATGAATTTGGTTGGTAATCTCGTAGCCGGCTAAGTTAATCATCCTTGCAGCCTCTTTTAATAATTAATACACATTTTTTTTAGCACTTCTCAATTTGTAAGTAGATGTATCCTCTAATATAAAGACTACCCTGCCATTTAAGCAAAATTTAAATTTTAAATAAAAAAATATTTTTATTTACATTTCTTAAAAAAAGTACGGATAAAGATTCAGGTCAGCAGTGCGATCGCTCCACAGATTCCTCCGCAAGCAGGCAAAACAGAGTGAAGGGCGATCGCCGTTAGTCTTCATAGGAGATTTGGGCGTTGCATAATTAGAGTATGAATAGGTGGAATCACCATGCAATGAAAGCGAGTGCAAATTAACCCATATCCGTAAAAACACTAAGAAAAAAGGAAAACAAAACCACATTTGTGTCAAATCTTTTTCCTTCTTCCTTCAACATCCCCATTACCAAGGATTGCCAATCATTGTAAAGGCGGCCCAATAATAAGGATGCGAAAGCACTCGATCGCCCCGCCGCGCAATTTCTGGAGGCAAAGTTAGACTCACAGAAAGCCCTTCGACTCGCAGCATCCCGTCTTGAATCCGCACGCGCCCCCGCAGCATCTCCAATTGCGCCTGCCGCAAAGCCTCGGCTTTAATCATCAAATTGCCACCGCCTCTGGGGGTCCGCAACTGCCGGTAAAACCCCGTCATCAGCCCCAAAGTCCCCTCATCGCTGACTTCCCACAAACTCGCCAAAGCCGATCGCGCACCGCTAGCTACCGCCAAACCCGCAAACCCCAACTCCGCCTCTGCGTCGCCCAAAGCGGTACTGCACGCGCTTAAAACTAACAGATTCACCGGCGGTTCATTCCACCGCAACTGCCGCATTTGATCGAGGCGCAATTTAGTATCCCACAACTGAATGTAAGAATTTTTTGGTTCCCCGGGCTGGAATTCGCTGTGAGTTGCTAAGTGAATGATTCCAAAAGGCCGATTTGCCCGCTGAGCTTGCAAATTTCCGAGAGTAAAATCTTGATTCAAAAAGGATTTTCCTTCTGAGGGCGGCGCGATCGATTCTAACTCCACCGGTACCGCCGGCAGAGGCGCTTTATCTTCAAATACCGACGCCCCCATCGCCAAAACTTCATCGTCAGCAATATTGTCGTAGCGGATATCAGTCAAACTCAGACTCGGCATCACGCTAAGGCTGTATTTCTCGACTAAAAAGCCTTTGCCGTCGTGAAGGGCAGCAAACGGCACGCCCCGCAAACCCGCCGCCGGAATTACAATTAAATTGTCAATATTTAAAGCTGTCAGTTCTGCGGCCATTGGCGCAATTAACCACCGATAAAGTTTTTGCGCAGAATCCAAATAACTAATGCTGCTTCTTCTTCTGGGATTAGTGATTTCGCTTTGAAATGCGTCAGCCAATTGCAACACTTGCCAGCGCGTTGTCGCCGGAACTAAAACGCGCATCGGTTGAGCGTTAGCGGTTACTAACACTAATTCTAAATGCTCCCCGTTAGGAACATCGGAAACTTCTTTGCCCTGCGGCAACCTCTCCCCCAACCCATCTCCTAAAAGGCGAGGGGGCTGGGGGGTGAGGTTTTTTCTAGCAGGCAATAGATGAGATAAATCCCGACTTGCCACCAGCACCGAACCATTTTCTTTGGCTGCGGCTGCATCCGAGCCGCTGACCCAATTCATATAAATGATGGCCGATTTTACCCCGGTAATCTGTTCGTTTTTGCGAAGAGTTTCGTAAATTACCGAAATATTAGTTATTGGCGTTCTTGGGGGCAATTCTAGATATTTTTCATACTCGCGAGTGAATCTTTGTTCAAATGCTAAAACTCCTGAGCCTACCGAATCGAATCTTCTAGAATAATCGAAAATATCCCGGCTAATTTGGAAATTTTTGTCTCGAATTTGCGACCGCAATTCTACTTGCAAAGATGAAGGAAGTGACAGCGCAGGAGCAGGATTTACGGGTACTACAGGCGGTACGGGAATTGGTGCGGGAATTGGTGCGGGAATTGGTGCGGGAATTGGTGCGGGAATTGGTACGGGAATTGGTGCGGGAACAGAGGGCGCGCCCGGTGTAATTAGGGAAATCTGATTTGGTAAACTTCCCTGCGTGTAAGTTTGCTCAAAAGAAAGACTGGGCAAAATGGCGTTTCCTGCGCCAGCATTAATGCTTCCCCTGGTTCCATTGTCGATCGCGCCGCCAACTACAAACGGTCGATCGCTACCGCCTCCGTGGCGAATTGCGATCGCCCCCGCCCCCGCACCTCCGGCAGTAGAAATACTGGAAATATTCCCCGCTATATCGTTGAAAACATTGTTCGATCGAAACAAACCGAGGGTTGTCACATCAACGCTGCCGCCAGTGCCGCCAGTGCCGCCTTGAGCGTTGACAAAACCCAACTGAATGTTGCCGGTCGCGCTCAGGGAAACAGCCCCGCCGTTTCCGTTTGAAGTGCCGCTGGAGTTGAGATCGAGAGCCGAAATCCCCGATGAAGAGGTGAGAGCAATATTTCCGCCGATCGCCCCCGAAGCGTTCAAAGCTCCCGCAGTTAAAGGGCCGGCATTGGTTTGGAGAGCGATCGGGCCTCCGGTTCCCGTTACCGATGAGGAGTCGATCGCGCCCCCAGCAACAGTATTCCCCTCAACCCGAATGCTCCCGCCGTTCGAGGTAATATTGCCAGTACGAACCTCGCGGCTTCCTTGCAAGTTCACGCTGCCGCCATCCGTCCTTAAATTACCCTCTAAGAACACATTTTCTGCCTTGATATAGGCTCCCAAAGCGGCCGTGCTGTCCCCCCCGAAGGTAGCGGAATTTCGGGCGTTAACGCTCAAACTGCGGGCTGCAATGGTGGAAGCAGCCGTCACGCTAGCAGCGTCCGCCGAGAGCAGGCCCAACCTCTGAGTTTGACCGACTCTGCCGCGAAAAGTAATGTTGCCGCCTGCGCGCAGCGTCAAATTATTTGCCCGGCCAGTGATGCTGTCGAGGTTACTGGCAAAAGCGATATTGCCGTTAGTTGCGGCTAAGGCGGCGCTGCGATCGACGGTGACGTTACTATTGAAAGCGATGTCGCCAGATGTCGCAATATTGCCCGAAACCTCGGTACTGCCGGCGTTGACACTCAAACTCGCCAGCGGTGCAGCTTGACCGACTGTACCGCCGAACAGCACTCGCCCAGCGTCAAGTCTCAGGGCGCGAGCTCCGTCTAGGCTACCGGAGAACAGAATGCTGCCCGTAGCTTCCGCGCTCAAAGCCACGTCAGCATTGAGCGATGCGTTTCCTGTAAAAGTGAGATCGCCGCCGGATGTCGCAATGTTGGCGCCGATCGCAGTTTTGGGCGCGTCGAGAGTCAGGGAAGCGCTGCCGCTTGTTTTCAGGGGATTGTCGATCGCGATCGAGCGGCCTTGAAGTGTCAGCGGGCTGTTCAAGGTAATGGGTGCGACGATCGCGATCGGGCTGCTGTTTTCGCGCCCGATCGCGATCGAGCCGAAACCCCCCGCCAAAGCGCCCAGATCCCCTGCCGTCAAGTCCAAAATGCCCAAAATATCGCCTGTGCCGCCGATCCGAATTCCTCGGCTGTCGTTGGGCTGCAAGCGAATTGTTCCCCCCGCACTGCTGACGGAATTGCGATCGCCCCTCAAGTCAATGCCGTTAGCGGTGAGAGCGATATTGCCGCCGTTAGCATTGAGTCCGCCCAGAGAGATGCTGCTGGCGAAAATGTTGACGTTGCCGCCTTGAGTCTCGATTAAATCGTTCGGGTCATTGACAAAAAACACTCGGCCCGCTCTAAATGTTACGGTGTCTCCCGTTCTCGCTTGCAGGGAAAGTTTGTTATCGCGCAAGTCTTGGACGGTGATGTCGCCGGGGGTATCTAGAACTACGTTGCTGCCGGCCACCATCTGTTCCAACTTCACTTCTGAGATCGATGTTTCATTGGGTTCTGCTGCGGGTTCGAGTTCCCTGGCTGTCGATGGCGCGCTGGTGTCGCCGTTACCGCCCAGGATCGTAATATTTGCCGGATCGAGCCACAAAGTGCCGATCGCACCGTTAGTCGCGCGGGTATCGACCTGTCCTTGGAAAGTTAAAGCATTTTTGCCCGAAACTTCCACTTTTCCGCCGTTACCGGAGGCCGTGCCGCCGCGAGCAGTAATATTGCCGAAGAAGCGAGTTGTATTGTCTGCCCAAATTACCGCAGTGCCGCCATTGCCGCGGTCGATCGCGTCTGCTGCGATCGTAGAATCAGGACTAACATATGTCACCAGTGCGTTCGGCACTGGTTCCGTCCCCTGGGAACCGCCTCCGACGCGCACAACACCTCCGCCGTCAGTCCCCGAAGCATTGATATTTGCGCCGAAGAGTCCAACTTTTTCGCCTAAAATATTGACTGTGCCACCAATGCCGCCATCCGGGGCAAATACATTTACAGAACCCGAGACGATCGCACTTCCGGCATTTATCCGCACTGTTTGGCCGTCAGTCAGTACCAATTGACCTTGTGCGTTAGTCGTTAAACCTGTGGCTGACGCTACGCTGGGGCCCGTCAGCAACTGAGGCAAAGCAAGCGGGGCGATCGCCGATTTTTCTGACTGCAAAGACGGAGTAATTTCTAAACTCAATAAGTTACCCGTTTGACTGATGCGGACTGCATTTGAGCCGGGGACAGCAGCCACTGTAATTTGACCGGCCGGGGCGGATAATTGCCCGGTATTAATCACTGTGCCGCCCAGCAAAGTTAAACTTTGACGGCTGCCAACTGCCAAGTTTCCTGCATTGACAATTGTCCCGATTTGTGAATTATTAAAATTAAATTGATTGGGATTTCCCAGTAAAGCTTTGTAATCATTAATTCCGGTGGCATTAAACCAGCCGTCGCCGAAACCAATACCTGTAGCAGTTGTCGCGAAAAAAGACGCCGGCACGTTCAATCTAGCATTTTGACCGAAGACAATTCCCGCCGGATTCATTAAAAATAAATTCGAGTTTCCGCCGCTTACAGAAATCAGACCGTTAATGACGGAAACATCGCCGCCAGAAATCCGCCCTAAAATATTTTGAATATTTGGATTAGTTAGAAAATTAGCAATTTGACCTTCGCTGAGATTAAATTGGCTGAAGCTGTGAAACAGATTTGCTCCGTTTCCCGACAGTTGTCCGCCGCTAATGTCTGTGCGATTTTGCTCGGACTTAACAACAGTATTCGTGCCGTCGTTCGCCGGAAGGACAGGTTGCGATCGCACTGCTAGCGGTAGCAGCCAAAAACCTAATGTCAAAATTAGAGCAGAGCGAAAATACGTCATTAGTCATTAGTTATTAGTCATTAGTCATGAGTCATTAGCCAGAAGGAAGAAAGGAGAGGTTCGAGGGAAGTCAGAACAGCCAATTGCCTATTACCAATTCCCTGTTTGGCCCATGCCCTGTTTGCCCCATGCCCCATTCTAATCTCTTGTAGTTTTGATTTTTTTTGAGCTGTAATGTTCCGCCAAAGTGCCAATAAACTTAAAAAGGTCGAGCACGGGCCGGCACGGGGGTTTGTCCCCTCGGTGCGAATCTGCTGAGTCAGTCGATCGCACTCCGAAAGCACCCGTTGCCAGAATGTCGGAAATACAATGCAGATTTTATATTTATCTGTCGTCGGTGTCTTGACAAAATGCTCGCAGAGTCATAAAATTGTCTCACAGATAAAATGAAATAGCTATAAACCCTCAAAATAACTGGCTCCTCTAACTAATTTAAAAACAAAATATTGATGCTTTTAGAAACCAACCATGCAAACTCAAACTTCCCAATTTCTAACTGAACAAATAGTAGATCGGATCTTTTCGTCAGGCGAACTGAGTCGGGATGACAGACAGCGAATTCAGTCAATGCTATTAAATGAGTCGATCGGCGAAAATGAATTGAGCTTAATTGAAAGAGTCATGGAAGGCGTAGTCAAGGGAATACTTGACGTGATGAATTAGTTTAGAACTTGCGGTGACCTATCTAAATGTAGGGTGCGCCTCGGCGCACCTTACCCTAATTTTTTATAAAATCGAAAATCGAAAATCGAAAATCGAAAATCGACTCATCCTTCTAAAAATCATCATCTGAACCCTCATCTGAACCCTCATCCGAACTCTCATCGCGACGCACAAGTTCCGAAGGAGGCCGATCGCTACTCCATGCCCACCACACGCCGCCGCACTGGCACCGGTAAAATTCTTGCCACTTGCGGCGGTTCAACTCGGTGTATACTGGCGATCGGCGATTAATCCAGACCTCATCGGCATCCGTGCAGCTAGCACCGCACTTGGGACAGCAAAACTCAGTAGCGTGAACCGCCGTCGCAGTCCATTCAGGAGGATGTGGAGCAAAAGCTTCCATGTGTTGCGTGTTTCTATTTAAAGTGCTGGTAATTACGGCAAATCAAGGGTTGCTAAAGATCCGCTTCCGCTCGCAATGACATAAGCAATGACATAAGTACGCTGTTGAGTGCGTAATTCCTATGACAGTTATTTTTTTGGCATTTGCCGTCCGATGAATAGTATAACTGATGTGGTGCAAGCCGTCGATCGGCATTCTCAGCTATTTCAAGGACTAAGCTCATGTCTATCTACAACTTTATCTCGTTTCTGGGCATCTTTGGCTTGTGCGCGATCGCCTGGATTTTTTCAGAAAACCGACAATCGAAGTATATTCCCTGGCGCGTCATCATCTGGGGCATTGGCCTGCAATTAGTCTTAGGATTTTTAGTATTCCTGTTCCCCCCAACTCGCATCGCCCTAGAGTGGTTTACAGGCTTACTGGATGGAGTATTCACCGCTGCTGACGCTGGGGCAAGATTTGTATTCGGTAAAAACATTGTACCAATACCCGGTCAAGACCCACCAGTTAATTTAGGATATATTTTTGCCTTTCGAGCTTTACCGACAGTCGTCTTTTTTTCTGGCCTCATGGCCTTGCTATACAACATCGGCGTCATTCAAATTGTCACCGAAGTTTTTGCCAAAATCTTTTATATGACAATGCGGTTGAGCGGCGCGGAAGCTCTCAGCGGGGCGGCTAATATTTTCGTAGGAATTGAAGCAGCAATTGTCGTCAAGCCTTATTTGCCAAAAATGACTCGTTCGGAACTTTGTGCAATCCTCTCCTGCTGTTTTGGGACTGCCGCTTCTTCTACTTTAGCAATTTACGTCAGTTTTCTCAAACCCGTTTTTCCAAATATTTTAGGTCATTTAGTTTCAGCTTCAATTATCGCAATTCCCGCTTGTTTTGTCCTCTCCAAAATCTTAGTACCAGAAACAGGCGTGCCGCTGACAATGGGCGGCATTCCCAAAGAAGAACGGAAGCCTAAAGGCCGCGAGTTTGTGGGCGAAGAAATTTCCGAAATGGACGGCGAAGCGATGCCACAAGAGACAGTTGGAGGAGAACCCATCGAACGAGTCAGCCCTTTGGATGCAGCGATAATTGGTGCATTGGACGGGGTAAAAATGGCAGTAGCCATTGCCGCTGTTTTGATTTTAATCTTGGGCTTAGTTTCCTTAATCAATCAATTCTTTGGTTGGCTGGCAATTTTGCCCGGCCCAATTGGTGGCTTTTTCAAAGTTGTCACCTTAGCCAACATTATGGGAGTCCTATTTTATCCCCTGACGCTATTAACCGGAGTCTCCATTGACGACTCTTGGCAAGCATCAGTAATTATCGGCCGCCGACTTTTAGAAACGGCGATTCCGCCCTATCAAACTTTAGCAGAAGCGGGGGCAAAAGGACTGGTGAGCGATCGTACCGTATTAATTGTCAGTTACGCCCTTTCCGGCTTTGCCCACTTAGCCTCCGTCGGCATATTTGTCGGCGGTACGATCGCCCTAATTCCATCCCGCCGCAAAGACATTTCCGAACTCGGTTGGAAAGCATTATTTGTCGGCACCTTAGCTACAATGATGATCGCTTGCATCGCCGGCACCTTTGACACCGGAGACGCCAGCATTTTAGGCGCTAAAACAGCCCCTGCGGCCCCGTTAACAGCCCCCGCTACCCCAAAACCGCTATCCTCCCCAGCCGCGAATTCAACGCCGTCAGTTGCCCCAGCAATTGCCAGTCCAAAGCCTTCGCCTAACGCTGAAAAAGCGAGTCCAAAAGCTAATAGTAAATCTCCCTCTCCCGAATCCAAGAAAAGCCCTTAATGTCTTCTATGGACTTGTAGGGGCGGGTTTTACGAACAATATTTAACTACCGTCAAAAATCTACAGAAACCCGCCCCCACACAACCAATAACCTACATCAACTTTGATTTTGATAAATGCAAAAATCTAACTGTAAAAGAAACCTTACTGTTTTGGGCTGGTTTTACAAATCCTCAACTATCGACAAGTATTGTATGTGAAACCATTCCATACAGCGAAAAATGTAGGCGGGGATTTACTGTTGGGTGAGGGCGGGTTTTAGAGATTGTCAATTATCGACAAATATTGTACGTGAAACCCGCCCCTACAATCCCCTGATAGATATTAGTGTTTTTTAGGCAGATGCAATTACCCCTTACCAATTATCAATTACCCCAAACTTTATGAATCCCGAACCAGAAATTCGCCGCCTGTTAGATGTGATGCCCGCCTCCGGCCGCATGACTTGTAAAATTATTAATAAGCCACAACAATCAACGGTAATTGACTGCGATTTTCCTTTGCCTTGGAATCGAGCTCGCCCGATTTATATTAATTTTGATTGGTGGAGGCTGCTATCTAAGCCGCAGCGGGATTTACTGATATTGCGGAATGTAAGTTTTCTGTGCAATGTTAAGTGGTTTAAACCGGATATTTATCAAGGTGCGGCTCTGGCGGGAATTGTCGGGACTGTTGTAGAATTGTTGCAGCCAGATGCGATCGGAACTGCGATCGCGGGCGGTTTGACGGGACTCGCCATGACTCGAATTTGGCGCGACAACCGCAGTTCCCAAGTAGAGTTAGATGCTGACGAAGCGGCGATTAGAGTAGCGGGAAGGCGCGGTTACAGCGAAGCGGAAGCAGCCGGACATTTGCTGGGGGCGATCGAAGCTGTGGCGCAAATAGAAGGGCGCAGTTTGGATTTTAACGAGTTGATTAGGTTTCAAAACTTAAAGGCTATCTCGGGTATTTCGGCGGTGGGCGTGCCCGATAGTGTCAGGCAAGATTAGAAAATACTATTTCACAAACAATCGCGTGTCCCACAGCCAAAGGACACAACAGTCTTGTGTCCCTACAGATTAATATTTATTGTACCATTTGTAGGGACACGGCACTGCCGTGTCCTTGGGGAAAATCGGATGATAATTGTTATATTTAATGACTTAAACCCGGCTAATTCACAAACAATCGCGTGTCTCGCAGCCAAAGGACACAACAGTGTTGTGTCCCTACAGATTAATATTTATTGTACCATTTGTAGGGACACGGCACTGCCGTGTCCTTGGGGAAAATCAGTATTATTAAAATTGCTTATTTTCATTATTTTAATCGAAAGTGCGATCGACCGATCCATCCCCCTATGACTCTTCCTCATCTACTCGCCGACTGAGATAATCCGGCAAATCATCAAAATATACCCCCACCAAACGGCAAAAATCCCTCATTTGCCGAACAGTCATCGTAGGTTCGTCTCCCTTTTCCCATCGCCGACGAAGTAGGGACACGGCAGTGGCGTGTACTGGTGCGAAAACTTAAATTAATTTTGAGCTTAATTGTTTGTTTTTGGCATTGTCTAACGTTTATTTATGATTGTTTTTGGTTTTAATTCGCCTATTTTAACCGCCTATTTTAAGCGCTTATTTTGAACCTTTAACTAATGAAATTAAATTATATAACAACTAAATTTTAAAAGTGATTTTCGATCTAACATAGCGTTATTGCCCAACACGATATAGTTTCCGATCGCTCTTGAGGCAATCGAGGAAAAATCATCAACTAGGACGCATCTTTATTGAAGTAGCGCGATGTTCGATCGCGCTCACAATAAAGTGCTAGTCTGTCACTTTTCTATGGGCAAACATACCCAATTTACAATACAGCCATGAACACCCCAGAAACTGCGAATGCCTGGATTATTTACCGACTGCTGCCCAACTTTCAGCGCTTACCCGTCGCGAAATTTCGCAGCCGCAGCGAAGCAGAATCTTCCCTGAAAGTCATCCGGCAAATGCTACCCAATACCGAATTAATACTTGCTTTCGAGGTTGGACCAGAAAATCCAACTACCGAACTCATTCAGCCCCCTGCTAAAGAACCAAACTTGCCCACTTCAGTTAACCGAGAACTCTTGAAACTTTTCATTATCAGTTCTCGTCCTGTTGTTTCCCGCGTCATTCATTCTTTTCACCGCGATAATTTTGCCTGCGTTTCTGACTGGAGTCCGCTTGTCCCCACTCAAAATCCCGGTGAAGTGATTAGCGTCTTGATTAAACATTTTGCCGCTGACTCTTAGCGTTCGATCGAACAGTCCCGATCGTATTGATAGCGGTAAGGTGCGCCCAGCACAGTGCTTTTATGAACAGGCAAGATGCCTGTTCCACAAGAAATTCACTCTTTGTGGAACAGGCATCTTGCCTGTTGCTGACAATGGTGCAACATCTCAGTCGCACCGCAGTTGCGGGCGATCGCCAAATCAAGAACAATGATAAACTTGATATTCATACCCATCCACCGCAGGCAACTCGCGCGATTCAACCTGACATTTTTGTGCTTGTAGATTAACAGGTGCGCGAAAATTAACCAGCCACAAATCTAGCGGGCGTTGTAATTGATTGAGTGTTTTGTCAAGTGTCCCTGCCGCTATTTCCGGCGCATCCCTTCTCTGATTAGCCAAAAGAAACAGCGGAGAATCAAAGGCTTTAACTTCTTCTTTCTTCCTAACATCCGTTACATCCGTTACATCCGCTACAAAATTCGTTGCCGAACTTCTTTCCCATTCCCACCCTATCCCCATCAACTCTCCTATTTCTACATGAGTCTTTTGAGTAGTGGCAATTAACACGGGAACTTTCGAGACTTCGCGGATAATCGGAATTAAAAGGTCTGGTTTGTAATATTTGCGATAGCCGAGATTAGAATTTACTGTTACACCGCTTGCAAAACCCATTACTAAAATTAGCAGAACTGCTTTTTTGCCAGCAATTTCCACAGCAGGTAAATTAAACCATTGACTTTTTGCGGTAGGTGCGTTAAAAATAACCGCCAAGGTTGCTCCTAACAGTAATATCGCCCCCGGAAAGTAGACGAAATTGTATCGTGCGCCGCGAGTTATGTCAATGCCGAGAAAATAGGCAAAGCTGAAAAATAGGAAAATTGCTCCCAGCACAAACCCGCCGAAAATAACAGTACCTAAACGAGTATCGGTTGTTTTTAAGGAAGTTTTAAGAGCGCCCCGCAGCAGGGGAAGCGCCCAGATCAAAAATATTGCCATTGCGATCGCCGATGCAACTACTACTGCCAAATTGGGCGATTCCACCGGCAGTAGAGAGATGAAAGTGATCCATCCAGCTAAAGCTTGAAAAATCGGCCCGATCCAATCTAAAAATGTGCGATCGCCGCTGACAATCCAATTAGTTAATTCGCTGCCGTATTTATTCGACAAAAATACCGGCAGCCAAACTAAACTGCCAGCCAAAGTGCCGATCGCTACTGCGAAAAACCGCCAGAGGATTTGAAATGGCCAAATATTAGGCTGCTGGCTGTTGTCAATTGGCAACTTTCCATGAAAATGCTGCCATATTACAGCAATTAATGCTATTGCTTCGGCACATAAAGTCAGTGCAAAAAAGTAGTGAACCGCAATTCCCAAACAGTTAACAACTACCCAAAGCAGCACCGCCCAAATAGGCATGGGAGCGCGCTGTTGCAGCTTTTTTGCAGCTAATGTCAAGCAAAAAAGAGAGGCAATAATTAATAAGATTCCTAAAGTGTAATGGCGAGCTTCTTGAGCGAGATAAATGCCGTAGGGAGAAACTGCCATCATCGCGGCCGCACATTGACCGACTAAACGAGAATTAAAAGCAAATTTGCCCAAAAAGTAGATAGCGGGAACTGAAATCACGCCCAATAATGCAGGAAGAGCTCGCCCAATCCAAACTAAACTATCCTCAGAAGGTCCAAACAACCGCATCCACCAGTGGGCGAGCATAAAATACACTGGAGGATGGTTGCTTTCTAGCAGCAAATGGTTTAGGACATCTGCAATGCCAGCATCGGGGCCCAATTGTAGCGGTTGCAATAATGTAGAAAGATCGATCGCGCGATCGACCGGCACACCTCGAAAACTGTTGCCCAAACTAAATACGAGTGTCGAAAACTCATCAGTCCACAGCGGTTTCGAGTCCAAATTGGCAAAGCGCAAAATCAAGGCGATCGCAATCCACAGTAATACCAACAACAGTTGTTTATTCCTAATCATTAATTTAGTCATTAGTTATGAGTTATTGGTTATTGGTTATTTTGACAATTCCCAATTCCCAATTCCCCATTCCCAATTCCCCATTCTCAATTCCCTAATTAACATCCGTCACCCGCCAGCTCAGCTTCATATTGATCCAGAAATTCCACAGAGTCACAGCCGCGATCGCAATTAAGTTAGCCAAATAGGCATTCACCCCAAAAACATTAAACATCAAATTAACCAGCAGCACATTCAAAATCAAGCCCATCAAGCAAATCGTATTAAATTTCAATAGCCGTTTCAATCGCTTGCGTTTTCCTGGCTGCCCCTTAGAAATATCCCCAAAAGTCCACAAATCATTCCACAAAAAGTTACTGATAATTGCCAATTCAGCAGCAACGATCAGACTGCGAGTCAGCTCCCAATTCAGGAAAGTCCGCAGCACGTACAAAACCCCCATATTCACGAACACCCCGCTCAAACCCACAATGCCAAACCGCAGAAACTTGCCCATCGGCCAGCGGGCAAAGCGCAATCTAAGCAAATGCCGCAAATATTCAATATACTGTTTCCACGTAACTTTGCTCTCCCCTTCTTGGCGTTCCTGAAACACGTAACCAACTTCTCCAATCCAGCGGATATCGCCTCTGCCGAGCACTTCAATCAAAATTTTGTAACCTGCAGGATTCATGGTTTTGCCGGCTATGCAACAGCGACGCACCATAAAATACCCGCTCATCGGATCGGAAACTCGGCCCACCACTCCCGGCAGGATCACCAACCCCACGGTTTGAGCGCCCCGCGATAAAAATCGCCTGATAAGGCTCCAGTCGCTCACGCCACCCTCGCCAACGTGGCGGCTCGCAGCGGCCAAATCGGCTCCGCGCTTAATTTCTGCTAAAAGCTGCAACAGCGTCTCTGGGGGATGTTGCAAGTCGGCATCAATGACGCCCAAAACCTCGCCCCGCGCTACTTGCCACCCGCGAATCACGGCTGTAGAAAGTCCCCGCTCGTGCTCGCGCCGCATTACCCGCAATTGGGGATAGTCGGGTGTTAGAGACAGGGCTACTTCCCAGGTGCGATCGGGGCTGTCGTCATCAACTACAATCATTTCGTAGTCACCGGGAATAGTGCCATCGAGCAATTGGCTCAATTTTTCCACAATAATCTTGACATTTTTGCACTCGTTGTAGGTGGGAATTACTAGGGAAAAATAAATGGGCGATTCGGCTGCGTCTGTAGCAGAAGTTGAAGCTACAGTCGGTGCCGCCGGAATTTGTAAAGGGTTTGACGGCACTGGTACGAGGTGATTTGGTTGGTTGAGGCCCATAGTTCCAGTTTTCACAAAGTAAAAGATGTTTGGTTCTGACTTGAGACTTGAGAATATGTTTCGTCTAGAGTTGATTTGTTAAGATAGAAAAACGCCTTTAATTCTAGGTAGTGATTCTGTAGCTGAGCTGGAAAAAAAACTGTGGATGCAATTCTCGATCGCGCCTTACAAGGATACAACCTCTCCACCGCAGAGGCCCTGATACTTTTGCAGCAAAGAGATCCAGATGCGATCGCCTCTATTCAAACAACCGCTGACTTGCTTCGTCGCCGACAATCAGGGGATACTGTCACATATGTTATCAACCACAATATTAACTTCACCAATATTTGTGAACAGCATTGCAGTTTTTGTGCGTTCCGCCGCGACGAGGGAGATGAAGGCGCTTTTTGGTTAGACACTGCTCAGATTCTGGAAAAGGCAACTGATGCGGTGCAGCGGGGTGCGACAGAAATTTGTATGCAGGGCGGCTTAAATCTTCAAGCTAAACTCAACGGCGCATCTTTGCCTTATTATCTGCAATTGGTGAAAACTATTAAGGATAAGTTTCCGCAGTTGCACTTGCACGCTTTTTCGCCACAAGAAATAGAGTTTATTGCCAGAGAAGATAATCTTAGTTTCAGCTATGTAATTTCGGCTTTGCGGGATGCGGGAGTCGGTTCGATGCCGGGAACAGCGGCGGAAGTTCTCGACGATGCTGTGCGACGGGTGATTTGCCCGGAAAAACTAAATTCGGCAACTTGGTTAGAAATTGTGGGAACTGCTCACAGTCTGGGTTTGCCGACAACGAGTACGATGCTTTGCGGGCATATTGAGACGGCCGAACAGCAGGTTTTGCATTTAGAAAAAGTGCGATCGCTCCAACAAACTGCGATCGACCAAAACTATGGGGCACGCATTACAGAATTTATTTTACTACCATTTGTCGGACAGCAAGCACCGGCACCTTTGCGGAGTCGAGTTGGCCGCGACCAACCAATTTTAGCAGATACACTGTTGCTCACCGCTGTATCGAGAATCTTCTTAGGCAATTTGATTTCCAATCACCAACCTAGTTGGGTAAAATTAGGTTTAGATGGAGCTACAGAAGCGCTGAAATGGGGCTGCAACGACATCGGCGGCACATTGATGGAAGAGCACATTACTACAATGGCCGGTGCGGTTGGCGGCAGTTGTCAATCTGTCGAAGATTTGCAAAATGCGATTCGTTCTTTGGGGCGGGATTATCAGCAAAGAGATACAATTTATCGACCTTTAGGGGTTGACAAATTGGCAGTAATTGTGTAGTTTTTTGGATGCGAAGCGCCAAGCGCGTAACGCATCCTGCGAGTTTAGCCGTTAGCGAAGCCCTCGGAGAGGATCGCACTTTCAAATTCTTCTAATGCTTGCAAATTTCCCACCTGCCAAGCACGTTCCACTGTAGCAGGAATCAGTTGGGCGATCGCAATTCCCGGAAAATTGGGACTAATATCCGATTCTACATACTCTCCATCTTGCAGCAAATAAATGCGAAGTCTGCCGCTGTCGTAAACCCATACTTCTGGAACTCCAATAATTTTATAGGCATCGATC
Source organism: Microcoleus pseudofavosus SVA1_A4 (assembly GCF_036700565.1). NCBI lineage: Bacteria > Bacillati > Cyanobacteriota > Cyanophyceae > Oscillatoriales > Microcoleaceae > Microcoleus > Microcoleus pseudofavosus. Next base: position 991 of record NZ_JAUBPE010000059.1, on the reverse strand, counting down.
GTAGTTTTAGAAGTAACATCCGTTTCAATTGCTAAATCCGGCGGCGGAGCGTCTGGTTGCAGTCGGCGGCGGCCGATCATCCGCTGATAATTTAGAATGTAAAAACAAGCATCAGGTTCGACTCCTGCTGCGCCTTCCCGTTTGAAAGTAGTAGAACCGAAGGGTTGGTATCTTTTGCCCGCAGACTTGAGTAAAATTTTGACAATATCAGAGATTAAATCTCTGGGAATTTCGTGTTCTGGTAAAGGAACCATAATTTCTAAAGTCTCTTTGCTGTAAGCAACTCGTGCCGATCGCTTTTCTCCCAATTCTTCCAAAATCGACTCAAATTCCAGCCAACTTATATTGGGAATAGTTACGACACTGCCGGGAGCAAGCTCGATCTGGCTAACAGGTTTGAGGACGGGAGTGATAACAATCATAAGCTGAATTGCGAGCTAGTTATGAAGTTTGTGCCAAGGGCAGGCAGGATGCCTACCCGACAAGAGTTTTTGGATATATCTGTTGAGTTTAGCACGGGCAACGAGAAGAGATTCGCGATCGCACTTTTGACTCAATTCTAGAAAGGTCGATCGCACATTTAGACTTCATTGCAGCCGGATTAATTTGACTAACAAGCTCATGATTTCTCCCTGTTCGGGTGTAATAATGATGCGATTGTCGGGAATGGCGATCGGATGAGTCCAACGAACAGCTTCTTCGTAGCGCAATGCGTGCAGTTGGTGGATAGTTCGGCGTACCCCCAGCGGCGAACCGATGATGACGTGACGGACTGCTTCGCGATCGCCCTCAAAGGTTTGGTTGGTTAAAACATTCGGCGATGTTTGGTTCGATGATGAATCTTGCAACATGGCTTTGACTAATAATTTTGGATAGGTTTGATGCTTTGTAACGGTAAAACCGCGTACAATTTCTAATTAGGGCTTGCTGAATATATCGCCCGCGTGTTACGTGGCCTGGGTTATTTGATCGCGCGCTCGAGAGTAAAGTG
>NZ_JAUBPE010000058.1:0-51831 GCF_036700565.1 Microcoleus pseudofavosus SVA1_A4 | reverse complement strand
GGATTTTAAAGTCCCAAAAGCCTTTCGACCCCAATTATTTACTTGCTACCCCTTGACAGTTCAAGACAGTATCTACACAATTAATGGTATGACAAACTAATAATTGGAGTGAATTTATTTTAGCCTAATTATGGCAAAAGGTGCTAGGGAGCGATCGACCGTTTGCCAATTCTCTAAATGGCGAGAAACCGGGTTTTTGCGAGAATTTTTGGTGAGAGGCGAAGATATCGGAAAAAACCCGGTTTCTGAGATTGTGCGCGGTGGCGAGAAACCGGGTTTTTGCGAAGATATTTAATCGGAGGCGAAGATATCGGAAAAAAACCCGGTTTGTGAGATTGTTAAAGCAGCCTCACATTAGGCATTAGCCAGCTTCTTTTGAATCATTGCCCAATATTCAGGGAAATCCTCACCGGTATATACTGTTAATGCTGCTTGATAAAAGGATCTCGCCTTTTCGAGATTTTCATCCCGCGAACCGTTGATTCTGTCATTGTGGGCATTACCTAGGTTATATTGAATCATTGCCCAATCTTCAGGAAACTGTTCGCGGGTACGAACACTTAAAGCAGCGTCAAAAAATGCGATCGCGCGATCGATATTTTCCGCCCGCGAACCGTTGATTCTGTTGGCGTAAGCAGCAGCTAGGTTATTTTGAGCCATTGCCCAATCTTCCGGGAAAGCCTCAAGGGTGTAGACTGTTAAAGCAGCGCCATAAAGGGCGATCGCCCTTTCCACATTTTCGGCCCGCGAGCCCTTTATTCTGGTAATGTAGGCAGCAGCTAAGTTGTTTTGAGTTTGAGCAAACTTTTCGCTTCCGGGTTGCCGATTATTTAAAACAAGTTGATAAGCGGCAATTGCAATTTCAATATTATCCGCTCTATTCCCACCGGAAAAATTACTAATATTAATGCTCAAGTCTTCAACGAGACTGACAATTGAATCAATAGTTTGTGCATTTTCTCCACCAATTAATTTCTGCATTACTTGCTCTAAAATGTCCGAAAAACGAGCATTTAGTAGATGTTTTCGTTCACCTAGCATCGGGTAAATTACTGCTGTATTGCTATTGCTACCATCTTCGGCTTGCAATAATTCTAGAATAAAGTTTGCATACTCTTGGGGATTTTCACCTGCGGAAATATCACCATCGTTGACATCGATTAATTGTGCTAGCTGGCCGATCAGATTTCGCAGGAACTCAGCGCCGTTTTGTCCTCCTTGTTGTGCCATTTTTTCTGCTACTAACTCGCAAGTTTCCAGAAATTCGACATCCAACAATTCTGAGTTATCTTGTAATATCTGCGGTTCTTCGCCGTTGGGGCAATTCAGCAGGGTGTGAATTAGTTCTAGGTAGGCTTGGGCGCGGCTTTCTTCCATTGTTGGGGAGTTGTGAATAATATCGGGTTTATTGTAGCATGGTTGTGCGTGGGTGGCGAGAAACCGGGTTTTTGCGACAATCTTTGATCGGAGGCGAAGATATCGGAAAAAACCCGGTTTCTTAGATTGTGCGTGCAGACAAACCGCCCGGTTTTCTAATTCCTACACAATGCTACCTTTGGCATTAATCTATCCAAAATTTGCTCGATCGCAATTACTGTCCAATCAATATCAGCTTCTGTTGTTTCTCGTCCTAGAGTTAAGCGAATTCCACCAACGGCGCCGATTTCATCATATCCCATTGCTAATAATATCGGACTGGGAGTGAGTTTGCCGCTGCTACAAGCGGAACCGGAACTAATGCCAATTCCTGCTAAATTTAGCTGCCGCACCAGAGTTTTGCCTGTAATTCGCCCTGTATCCCTCTGTTGGTAAGGGCGGGAGGAAGGGGAGACGATGCAAAAACTGACGTGGTGCGGCAGCCGACAATATCGATCGCCCGTTGGCACTAAACTGGGTACATTGGCTAATCGGTCAAAAAGTCGATCGCGCAATGCAATTAACCTCGGCGTTTCCACATCTATTTCCTGCAATGCTAACTCCGCCGCCACCCCAAAACCGACAATTGCCGGCAGCGCTTGCGTCCCGGAACGCAGTTTCAATTCTTGACCACCACCAGCCAATATTGGCACTAATTCCACACCAGGACGCACGTAAAGCGCCCCCGCACCTTGCGGCCCGTAAAGTTTGTGACTGGAAAGGGAAAGCAAGTCTACGGGCAGTTTCTGCACGTCAACTTGCAGCTTGCCGGCAACTTGAACTGCATCGGTATGAAACATGATATTGCGATCGCGCGCAATCTGTCCCAAGGCTTCAATTGGTTGCAGGGTGCCAACTTCGCTTTGTCCGTAAATGATCGAAATTAACACTGTATTCGATCGCAGTGACTGCTGCAAATCCCAAGGGTGAACGCGCCCAAACTTATCCACCGGTAGGTGCGTCACTTCCCATCCCGATTGTTCAAGTTGTCGCACGGTTTCTGCTACGGCAGAATGCTCTACGCTAGAGATAATAATATGCTGCGGCTTTGTATAAAGACGGGCAACTCCCATAATTGCCAAATTGTCCGCTTCAGTACCGCCGCTGGTAAAAATTATCGATTCCGGTAGCGCGTTAATCAAGCTAGCAACCTGCATTCTCGCTAATTCTAAAGCTGTCGCCGCCCTTTGTCCCCACTCGTGCAAGCTGGAAGGATTTCCCCACTGCTGAGTCAGGGCTTTTTGCATGGCTTGAATCGCTTCTGGGCGTGCAGGTGTTGTGGCGCTATAGTCGAGGTAAATTTGCATGGATTTAAATAACTAATAACTAATGACTGATGACTGATTACTAACTTCCTGGTTTGCAGACGTTGTAGTCTTCGTGCGACAAAACTTTTTGGGGAATTAAGAAAGTGCCGCAATCTTCACAAAGCATTCTGTAGTTGCGCGTTACAGGAATACTCACGATCAAACGGTTGTGACGCAGGCGTTTGCCGCCGAAATCTCTGTAATTCTTATTTTCGCCCAAAGCTGCTATAATTGCGCGAGCTTTAGTGACTACGTGGTCGGGCAGACCTCTGAGATCGATGATATCTCTAGCAAATGATGCTTCCCTCTCTTGTTTTTTGGTTTGTTTTTCTGCCAGCACTTCAACGTAATGCTGCTGCGCCACCAACTCTTGCGTGCAGCGATGGCACGCTTTACCATATCCTTTGTGACCGCACTGAAAAATTCTTTTTCTTTTAGCCATAAAGCAGCGGTATCGGGTTTGACCCACGCCCCTGAATGCTGCTACCCTACCAGTGATGCTTCCGGCATCGAGGCAGTCCTACAAGACGCAAAATCTATTCCCTTGCATAAATTTAATGGGTTCTAAGTTTACTTTATCGAATATATTTGAACTGTGGGTGAGCCAATAACCTCAATTATTTTAAATTTTTGTGACTGTATTTTATTATAATTTACTCGGTTTGTGTTGTGGTGGGCTGCTGGCGATCAATCTGGCGGGCTGCGGACAAACAAAGCAAGACGTGCAGAATTTACCTCTGAGTCTGGCTCCGCTGCCTCAAGACCCGTTGTTGCAAGTATACTTCAATCAGTCGATCGCTTCGAGTTATACAGAGCCTTACCGCCAGCAAACGAGACCTGGAGATGATTTAGAAAAGTTGGTCGCTTTTGCCGTAGCTAATGCTAGATCGACGGTAGATGTAGCGGTTCAGGAGTTTCGCTTGCCCGGTATTGCCCAAAAGATGGCCGATAGGCAGCGATCGGGAATTAAAGTTAGATTAATTGTCGAACATCTGTACAGTCGCCCCCCTGGCGATTTTACAGCCCAGGAGTTGGCGAAATTACCGGAAAGAGAGCGCGATCGTTACAGCGAATTTGTGCAACTTGCCGATACCAATAAAGACGGCAAATTGAGTTCCGAGGAAATCAAGCAAGGCGATGCTTTGGTAATTGTCAAGGAGGCCGGGATTCCTGTAATTGACGATACTGCTGACGGCAGTAAAGGCAGCGGTTTGATGCACCACAAATTTGTAGTAATTGACGGCAAAACAGTAATAGTAACCTCTGCTAATTTTACCACAAGCGATATACACGGCGATTTCAAGACAGCAGCAAGTCGCGGCAATGCGAACAATTTGCTGAAAATTGAAAATGCTCAATTAGCGCAACTATTTACTCAAGAATTTAACATCATGTGGGGCGACGGGCCCGGAGGCAAACCGGACAGCAAATTTGGCATCAAAAAGCCGTTTCGTCAAGTACAAAAAGTGAGGGTAGGGAATGCGACTGTTGCGGTGCAATTTTCGCCGACTTCCAAGATTTTCCCGTGGGAAAAAAGCGTTAACAGTTTGATTAACAAAACCTTGGGTAGTGCAAAAAAGTCGGTTGATTTAGCATTGTTTGTATTTTCGGCCCAGCGGTTGTCAAATACTCTGGAAATTGAAGCTAGGCGGGGAGTTGCGGTGCGAGCTTTAATTGAGTCTAATTTTATTTATCGCTCGTACAGTGAAGGTTTGGATATGATGGGTGCGACTTTCATGGAAGATTGCCGGTTAGAAGCTGACAATCGCCCTTGGAGAAAGCCGTTGACTGCGGTGGGAGTGCCGCTGTTACCGATGGGCGATCGCCTGCACCACAAATTCGGCGTTGTGGACGGCAAAACGGTGCTTACAGGTTCTCACAACTGGACTGAGGCGGCAAATCACGGGAATGACGAGACGCTGCTGGCGATCGACAGTCCCACGGTTGCGGCCCATTTTGAGCGGGAGTTCGATCGGCTTTACAAAGGTGCAATCTTGGGAATTCCCGCCCGAATCAAACAGAAAATTGACGCTAAGAAAAAAGAGTGCGATTCACTACAAGCAGCATCAAAATCTGCGATCGCTAAACCTCAAATTGCTGCGGGTAAAAAGTTAATTAATTTGAATGCCGCCACTCAGGAAGAATTAGAAACTTTGCCAGGGGTTGGCCCGAAGTTAGCCGAGAGAATTATTGCAGCGCGGCAACAGCAACCTTTTACCTCTTTGGACGACGTGGCGCGGGTTCAGGGCATTGGGGACAAGCTTTTAGAGAGATGGCGCGATCGAGTAACTTTTTAAGTTCAGTTCATAGTTATGACTTTAGTTTTTTCTTATCAAATTCTATCAGGACTTACGCACTCCGACAAAGAAACCGGGTTTTTTACCTAATCTGCGGGCTACAACGAAATATTTTCGTAAAAAAACCCGGTTTCTGGGCCCCCATTCGTAAGTCCTATCTATATTAGAAAGTGTAAAATTAATTCACAGAACTCAAACCGGAGCGCGGATAAATATGTCTCAGTCTGTTTTACCTGTTTCGGAAAACGATCGAGTTGATGCTTCGCCAACCTTAACTTTTGAAGAATATCTTGTTTATGAGGGAGAACCTGACGTTCTCTACGAACTTCACAGGGGAAAATTAATACCGATGGCAGCAGCAACGGCTTTACACGCAAGCATCTGCGAATTCTTAGTTTACATATTGCAGCGTTACTTAGCTGAACGCAATCTCGATTTGGTGGCCAAAACTAATGTGGGAGTGAGAACGGAAGAGAATTCCTCGCGCATTCCTGATGTGATTGTTTGTACTCAAAGTCTTTGGGAACAACTGCTTGCTAGACCCGGTGCTGGTGTCTTAGATTTAGATGAAACGCCAGTGTTAATTGTTGAAGTTGTCAGCCAAAACGAGCGTCAAGATTACGTGACAAAAAGAGCAGAATACGAAAATGCTGGAGTACCGGAATATTGGATGGCAGACCCCAAACCTAACCGGACTAGGGTGAGAGTTGTAACTTTACCGGAAAATGAAACTGCTTACGAGCAAGCTAATTTTGTGCCAGGGCAAAACATCGTGTCTTTACAGTTTCCAGATTTGATTTTATCAGTAGATCAAATTCTATCTCCCCCACTTGTCGAAGATTTAATTAAGCAGGAGTATCAACGCACAGGGCGACTGGCGGCGCGCTTGCGGGAGATGGGAATAGACCCGGATGCTATTTAGCAGTAAAGTGCGTTGCGCTTTCCGCGCAATGCACTTTACTGGTATTACTCGTTACCAGACTCTTCTTGGGAACCAGTTAATAAAATTCAGTTTTTGTGGAACAGGCATCTTGCCTGTTCAACGAGAAATCAAGTAATGGGATGAAAGTAAAATGCTGCGGCTAACACGATATATGTTGCTAAAAGCAGCACTCCTTCGAGCCAATTAGAGCGCCCGTCGAGACTGATTAGATTGGCAATTGTCACTGCGATGGCAACTGCAACTACTTCAAACGGATTGAAGTTTAAATCCATCGGCTGATGAATCACTAATCCGATAATCACCAACACCGGCGCTACCAGCAAAGCAACTAGCAAACTCGAACCCATCGCCACAGAAACTGACAAATCCATATTGTTTTTCATCGCAACTCCCACCGCAGTTACATATTCGGCCGCGCCGCCAACAATCGGCAACAGAATTACCCCTGTAAACAGCGGCGTCAATCCCAATCCTTTGGTAGTTTCTTCGACAACACCAACGAAAATTTCAGATTCAAAAGCAACGGCAACAGTTGAGGCAACTAGCACTCCTATCCACAGCCACAAATTCGGTTTGTGTGCAGTAGATTCATCGGTATTTTGAGTATTTTCTGACTCTAGTTCTAGTATGCCGACCTCGTAAAGATAGCTGTGAGTTTTTAAGGAAAATAGCAGAGTTAAAGCGTAAACTGCAATTAGGACGATCGCAGTTATTAAAGAAAGATTCTGAATTGCTGCGGGTTCGACTCCATTTGAGGTGTAAATTACCATTGTCGGCAGCAGAATTGCAATTACTGCTAGAGTCATTGTGGAACCGTTCACTCGCGCGATAATTGGCTTAAATTCTTGTTCTTTGTAGCGGATTCCTCCTAACAGCATGGAAAATCCCATGACTAAGAGCAAGTTACTGATAATTGTGCCGGTTATGCTGGCTTTCACAATGTCAATTAAGCCGGCTTTCAGGGCAACTATGGCAATAATTAATTCCGTAGCATTGCCGAAAACTGCATTTAATAAGCCGCCTATGGAGGGGCCTGTAACGATCGCCACTTCTTCTGTAGCGGTGCTCAACCAAATCGCCAGAGGTATAATGCCTAAAGCGGATGTGATGAAAACTGCGAGGGAACCCCAGTGCAAATACTCAGCGGCGATGGAAATCGGGATGAAAATTAACAGCGCTATGGAAAGAATTTTTTTGATTGACATAGAAACTCGGATGGTGTAATGAAGGGTGAGGTTTAGTTGTCGGGGCGATCGCAATGTTAATTTTACATTATTTCACTATAGTTTGGACTTTTAGTCGCAGATGCACGCAGAGCAACGCAGATTGAATATAATAAAATTATATCGACATTGGTGAAAAGATATGTCTCAATCTGTACTGCCAGTGGTTGAAGAGAAGCAAGTTGATAATTCACCCACATTAACTTTTGAAGAATACCGATTTTATCAAACTGATTCCGATTTACAATATGAACTGTACAAAGGCAAATTAATTCCGATGCCAACAGCAACAGTTTTACACATCAAAATTTGCGAGTATTTAGTTTATTAAGTTGCAGCGTTATCTAGCTGAACATAATCTTGATTTAGTAGCAAAAACCAGTTTGGGAGTGAGGACAGAAGAAGATAAATCCCGCATTCCTGATGTAGTTGTTTGCACTCAAAGTCTTTTGGAACAAGCTGCTGCTAGACCAGGTGCTGCCATCCTCGATTTTGATGTAAAGCCGCTGTTAGTGATAGAGGTAGTGAGTCAAAATCGGCGGGCCGATTATATTATTAAACGAGCTGAGTACGAACTAGCTAACGTGCCCGAATATGTGATTGTTGACCCTACACGTAACAAGCAACTGGTGCGAGTTTTAGCCTTTCCTGAAGGTGAAGAAATTTATACGCAAACAGATTTTGTGCCGGGGCAACAAATGGTATCTGTAGTATTTCCCGATCTGATATTATCAATGAATGAAATACTGTCTCCGCCATTAGTTGAACAGTTGATTAAAGAAGAACTAGCTCAGTTGCAGGAACTTGAACAGCAAGCTGACGAGCAGCGACAACGGGCTGACGAGCAGCGCCAACGGGCTGAAAGATTGGCGGCGAAGTTGCGAGAGTTAGGAGTCGATCCCGATCGCATTTAGAACCAACACTTTTCTGTTAGATCCCCGACTTCTTTAAGAAGTCGGGGATCGGGGTATTCTGTTTTTTTAGCCGTTGCTCACTTGCTAACCGATCGCACTTATTCCACTTATTCCCAGTTTATCGTTCGAGCCGCTGGCCGTCGCGGAACACTCCCGGAAAACGCCGGCCTCTGGTATCGATAATTGTCCCTTTGCCGTGAGGCAATCCCTTGCGCAACTCTCCCTCATAGCGGATACCGTTGGAGAACGAACAGCGACCCTTGCCATCGAGTTCTTGACTATAGAACTGTCCCGAACACCGGCTGCCGTCAGCGCGGGTGAACGAGCCCGTACCTAAAGGTTTGCCCCCTAAAAATTGACCGACAAAGCGATCGCCGTTAACAAAAATGAATTGCCCCTGTCCAGTCGGCACACCCACATTTCGATCGAGAGAAAACGGGCCCACATAGCGGTCGCCATTAGTAAAAATAGCTGTCCCGGAGCTGATTTTGCCATCTCGGAATATGCCCTCGACGCGGGCATCATCCTTAAATATAAATTGTCCTCGACCGTTTGGTTTACCCAGACGGAACTGCCCTTCATATCGATCGCCGCTGGAATATACGTATACCCCCGTGCCACTGGGCAAACCGTTAACGAACTGTCCGATGTAGCTATCACCGCTGTCATAATCGCACCTGACCCTACCTGTAGCGATACTTGGCACGCACTGACCGGTTTTAGCTTCTGTTCCTTGCGCCATTGACGGAAACGGATAAGTGGCATCACTACCAATTCCCAACACTGATGCAACTAATAAAGCGATTCCACTGGTTTTAAAACGGGAAATCATTAATCAACTTTCTCCTATGCGCTGTTAGATATTATTTTCTTCTGTCCTTTGCCTTTTGTCCGATTTGTTGTCGAAAGTTGCCTGAAAACCTCAATTTATCCTTTACGAAAGTCCGGGCTTGCCGTTGCGAAATACCCCCGGAAAGCGCCTGCCGCTAGCATCGATCATCGTTCCGACACCGTGAGGCACTCCCTTTCGCAATTCTCCTTCATAGCGCGTACCGTTGGGGTAAATGCAGGAGACACTAGCGTCAAGTTCTTGATTGAAAAACCTGCCGGAACAGCGAGTGCCGTCTACGCGCACCAATACACCCGGGCCAAAGGGCGCGCCGGCAAAGAATTGTCCTTCGTAGCGATCGCCGTTCGAGTAAAAAAATTGACCCCGCCCTGCGGGTTGGCTGCTAATGGCATTAGTCTGAATGTTCCTGACGACTGCGAAGTTTCCGACGTAGCGCTCGCCGTTGGGGAAAACGACCGTCCCAGACCTCATTGTGCCGTCTTGGAACACGCCTGTGTAGCGGCCATCATCTTTAAAAATGAATGTCCCTCTACCATTTGGCACTCCATTCCGAAATTGTCCTTCGTAGCGATCGCCATTAGCGTACACGTAGACTCCGCTGCCGTCGGGCAGGCCGTTGACGAAATTTCCCTCGTAGTTATCGCCTCCCTCGTAATTGCATTTCACTCTTCCCGTAGGAGGGTTGCCTTGGCAGATGGGAGGGCGTTTTCCTTCTTCTTTTTGCTGAGCCATTGACGGCTGGGGATTAAACAGATGACCAGCACCTCCGATACAAGAAGCAACTAATATCGCCATCCCTAATTTTTGAATTGAACTGACATCTTGCACCATTTGCAATAATCCCGATCGGGGCGGGCATCCTGCCCACCCCACAAGAAAATTCACTCTTCGCTTCACAGGCATCTTCCCTGTTCTTGAGAATGGTGCAAGATGTAAGATTGAACCGAGCATGATAAATCTCCTTTGATTTCAATTACTAATAGGGATTTTCTAGAAGCTAAGACTCGCCGAAATGTCTTCTATTTTTTTATCCCTCTATTAATTTTACATTCAGATTCGAGATCGGTCTTAAATGCAAAAAGGCAAAAACTCTAATTTTTGCCTTTAGCATTTTTCATGCTTTAGTGTCAATTTTCAGCGTCGCGATGAGCTATTAGTAATTGGCAAACGGCTAATAACTGCATTAGCGGGTTGTTGGCGACTGGCGGGTTTTTCGCCAACTGCTTTGGCTACCTCAACGCCGTTTTCCTCCAGAATCACGATCGGATCGGCTCCTTGCTTGATATCTACCCGCTTCACCAACACTTGCCCGTTAGACAGCCGCTGGCCGACTTTGACATATCGACTTGTTGGTTCATTGGGTACTTTGACAATCACTTGCGTCTCGTTCCCCACTTTTACCACCCCGCTCACTTCAGTGCCTGTAGCTAGGTCAGTAGAAGGCGGTGGCGGAACTACTGGGATCTGCGGAGGAGGCGGGGGATTTGGGTCTACCCACTGGGGCGGGCGCTTGTCTACTGGCAGTTCCGGCAGATTCGGCACTCCTATGGGTCTAGCTGCTATTGGCTGGGGCGGGCGCGGTGGGCTCGAACGGCGAGTCTGTGTACCCAGGGGTCTAGCTGCTACCCTGGCATTCGGGTCTTTCCACTGGGTGGGGCGCTTTTCTACTGGCAGTTCCGGCAGATCCGGCACTCCTATGGGTCTAGCTGCTATTGGTTCGAGTCCAGGTGGGGATGTACGAAGACGACCTAACTGAGGAGCATTTAGCCCTGGGACTTGGGGAAGCGAGCCAAGTTGGGCCCCATTACCTCCGGGTAAGGAACCATTTCTGCCACCGCGACCTAACTGAGGAGTATCGATCCCCGGAACTTGGGGCGGCGATCCAAGTTGCGCTCCATTACCTCCTGGAAGTAAAGGGTCGCCCGGGCGACCTGCTACTTGCTGAGTTCCTCGCGGGCCAGATATCTCAGGTCCTCTCTGAGTACCTGGAACGGGCGCTCCAATTGGAGGGGGAGCCAAGAACTCGGGCAGTTTGGGTAGCACGGCTACTTGTCGCTGTGGGAGTTTGGGGAGTGCTGAGGTCATCCCACCGACTCCGCCAGCTCCTGGAGGGATTTGTAATGCGATCGGCGGCAGCGGCCCAAAGGGGTCTGCCTGAGAAGGATTGGCTGTCAAGGGGCCTTGCGCCACCGGCGGAAGACTCAGCGTGGGATTCCTGTTTTTGTTGTCGCCGATGTCTGTTTGAGCCTGTCTGGCTCGTTCGTCTGGGTTGGTCGATCGAATTAACCCGGGAGGCTGGGCGGCTACTATTGGAGACTGGAAAGTCTGAGTTCCTGGGGTGGGACTGGCAGAGGCTGCCGGAGAGGGAGAAGCTGCACTGGGGCTGGGGCTGGGGCTGGCTGTGTTGCTCCCCTCGCCACCGCAGCCTCCGATCGAGAAAGCTAGTAGTCCTATAGTTGCAAAATATAAAAGTTTGTGCATTGCCGATCGCCCCCAAATGCTTAATTTCAAGATATCCAACAAGGCTCTACAATTACAGCCTGTTGCCGTTTTAAGTTTATCTGTGTTCGATGTTATGCGATCGCTTGAAAATTGCCAAGTTTTCCGGCAGGGGCCGATCGGGCGATCGAGCGAGCGGTTTTCGGGAGCGGGTTAGCATATCAGTGGTGGTCGTTGTTCGACATATTGAATCAATCAAGGTATTTATATAAATAATGGCAAAACTGATTCTCAAGCGGACTTGGCGATCGCCAAGATTGTTTTTGCGGCCGTTTTGGTGGCATTGGGATCTGTGGGGGGCCGCGAGGTGCATTCTCATTCACATCAGCCAGAAACCAAGGTGATGACATTGGTACCCGATGTGAGTTCCCAGCAGCTCGATCGCACTTTAACAGGATCGGGCTGGTGCGATCGATTCTGGTTGGGGGTGCTGCCATCCAAAATGTCGAAGTGGCGATCGCGAAACAAATGGAAATTGGTCTGCTCGGTCACGATTTCTTTGGCAATTACGATGTCAAAATTAAAAAAGATGTTGTAGAATTTGATGTTCGCTAAAAGTGAGCCGACTAAAAAACCGATTTTTGCTCAACTCCCATAAAGTTATTCGCAGCCGAGTCAAGGCTCTTAAATTTATTTCTTGAGGCAGTAGCAAAACGCAATCAAGTGTGGTATTGTTTTTAGTGTTTCAAGAGCCACCGACGGTTGAACTATCCGTGAAATCCGGCCGCAAAAGCACGGCCGCTGTTGGTGAGATCGGTAACAGTCTCCGACTGTGGATTCACAGTTCAAGGCAAGGCAATCAATTAAACAAGCAAAGCAGGTCGCAATTAGTTCCCAAAATGCTGTGGCTGAGGAAATTTTGGTTGGCTTTGTTGGGCCGGAGCGTAGAAAATCTGTAAACTGATTAGCGGAAGATGTTCCGCAAAATCGGAAATCATGACGATCGAGAAATTAATTATTGTAAATAAGGTATTCGCATGGCACAAGCGTCTGTATCTCCTGTAGTGCTGATTATTCTAGACGGCTGGGGTTATCGTGAAGAAAAAGACGGAAATGCGATCGCCGCTGCGAAAACACCCGTGATGGACAGTCTCTGGGCCGCTTATCCCAGAACTCTGATTAAAACATCGGGCCGGGCAGTAGGGCTTCCTGACGGGCAAATGGGCAACTCAGAGGTCGGTCACTTGAATCTGGGCGCGGGCCGCGTAGTTCCTCAAGAGTTGGTGCGGATCTCGGATGCCGTCGAAGACGGTTCTTTGCTCAACAACCGGGCGCTGGTTCAGCTTTGCGAGGAAGTGCGCCGTCGGGGCGGCAAGTTGCACCTGACTGGTCTTTGTTCCGAGGGGGGGGTTCACTCGCATCTGAGTCACATTTTGGGTTTGCTGAAATTAGCAAAAGCACAGGGAATTTCTGAGGTTTGCATTCACGCGATTACAGACGGCCGCGATACTACTCCGAAAGAGGGTGTAGAAGCTCTAGGAAAGATTGAAAGTTATATCGCAGAGGTAGGGGTCGGTCGGATTGCGACCATCAGCGGCCGCTACTACGCGATGGACAGGGACAAGCGCTGGGATCGGGTGCAGCGCGCTTACGACGTGATGACGACTGAGGGTGCGCCTGACGGTCGATCGGCAGTTGATGTGTTGCAGGCCTCTTATGCTGAAGGAGTGACGGACGAGTTTGCAGATCCGACTCGCATTGCCCCAGGGGCGGTGGCATCCGGGGATGGGATGATTTTCTTTAATTTTCGCCCGGACAGGGCTAGAGAATTGACTCAGGCTTTTGTATCTCCCGATTTTAAGGGGTTTGAACGGCAGTTAATTGAGCCGCTGACTTTTGCGAGTTTTACTCAGTACGATCCGAAGTTGTCGTCGGTGTTAGTGGCTTTTGAACCGCAGAATTTGAACCATATTCTGGGCGAGGTGATTTCTAAGCACGGTTTGCGCCAGTTGCGGACGGCGGAAACTGAAAAGTACGCTCACGTGACTTATTTTTTTAATGGGGGTCTGGAGGAGCCTTTTGAGGGGGAAGACCGGGAAATGGTGCAGAGCCCGATGGTGGCGACTTACGATGAGGCGCCGGAGATGTCGGCCGCTGAGGTGACGGATGGGGCGGTGGCGGCTATTGAGAAGGGCATTTATTCGTTTGTGGTGATTAACTACGCTAACCCGGATATGGTGGGCCATACGGGGATGATGGACGCGACGATAATTGCGATCGAAACTGTAGATAAATGTTTGGGGCGGCTGTTGGCTGGCATTATCAAAGCTGGGGGAACGGCAATTATTATTGCTGACCACGGAAATGCTGAGCAGATGTTCGATGAGGATGGGAATCCCTGGACGGCTCACACTACTAACCCGGTTCCGTTTATCCTGGTAGAAGGCGAAGGTCTGAAGATTCCAGCTCACGGAACTGATGTTCCTCTGAGGGCGGACGGTTGTTTGGCTGATATTGCGCCGACGATTCTGGAGCTGTTGAGGTTGCCTCAGCCCTCGGAGATGACGGGACGCTCTATGATTGAACCCGCTAATTTTGAAGTTCGCGCCAATCGCACTCCGGTGCGAGTCCGATTGTAGTAGGGACGCAGCAGTAGGGACACGGCACTGCCGTGTCCCTACTGCTGCGTCCGATCGACTGGATGTGCGCGATCGACCGGATTTGATATGATGATTGATTGCCGATTACTAATTACCAATTACCCTAGATTATGAATATTGTTTCTGTTTTACAAGTTATCTGGTCTTTGTCTGCTTTAGGACTTGTGATTTTTGTGTTGCTGCACAGTCCTAAAGGCGATGGCATTGGAGGGATTGGCGGCCAAGCTCAATTGTTTACCAGCGCCAAGAGTGCAGAAACCAGTCTGAACCGGATTACTTGGGGTCTGTCTATTGTTTTTATGGGTTTGACTGTGATTTTGAGTGCTGGTTGGTTGACCCCTAAGTTATAAAAAATATCCTAAAAACCCTGTGACTAGAGTCCAGGGATGAAAGGGCATGGCAGGATAAATCCTGCCTATCAGATATACCAATTGCACAAATGTCTGGCAAGTGTGCTATCGTCAAAAGATTCGACAGTTGCGAATTTTGAGAAATCAAGTATCTAGCTTAACAGCAGTACGGATGCTCAAAATAATTAATCACAACCAATACTAAGGTTCTGAACCAATTAAATCGTCAGTAAAAGACGTTAAAACCTACCCCCGGACTGGAGGAAAGTCACGACCGAGGAGCTAGTTGCAAGACTAGGATAGCAGACCGCCATTTTTGGCAAAAGGATTGCGCCCGGAAACCCTGGCAATAGGGATATTAAGGCTGGAAAGTCTTAAGAATCCCCGTCGCATTAGCGCGGGGAGTGTCAAAAGATTCGGATTTTTAACCGCAGATGAACGCAGATAGACGCAGATAATCTCAAGTTCATCTGCGTTTATTTTCGTCTATCTGCGGTTGCAAAAATGCGGTTGTCGAAAGTTACGGTAAAACCTCGATCGCTGGCTGGTTTGGGATTGGCTTTATGTTGTTTTAGCCTGATAATTTTTACTCAGGTTAATACTCGGGCAGCGAGTCTTTCTCCTCTGGCGAATAGTTGGCCCAATCCACAGGTTCACCCTTTGCCCCCAACGCTGGCAAATTGGCAAGATTCGACGGATAGCGGTGATTATTTTGACCGGGTTAAGCCACCGAATTTCGGTCATTTGCTGTGGTCGAAGTTTCCGATTCAGGTTTATGTTGAGCGTCCCGTTGATGATAATAAGTCGGAAGAATGGGTGGCGGCTGTGTTGGGTGTTATCCGGGAATGGGGGGTTTATTTGCCTTTGGAAGTGGTGGATAATTCGGAGGTGGCTGATATTAGGATTTTACGTCGGGCTCCGCCTTTGCGTCAAGGGGTGTTGCGATCGCGCTCTGGAGAGTCTACCTATGAGTTGTACGCCCGTCTGGATGGGGATAAAACTGTGTTATCTCATCGGTTTTCGGTTTATTTGAATCCCAATCAAGTGGGTAAGTATGTTCCGGCGACGGCGCGCCACGAGTTGGGTCACGCTTTGGGAATTTGGGGCCACAGTTTGATGGAAACGGATGTGCTTTATTTTTCTCAGGTGAGAAATCCTGGGCCTATTTCGGCGAGGGATGTTAATACTTTGAAGCGGGTTTATGAACAGCCGACTCGGTTGGGGTGGGAATTGTAGTTACGGGCAAATTGAATTGGCTTCTACACAAACCAAGTCAGCCTTCGCGGACTCTAAGAACACGATAGTTAATAGGAAATAGAAGAAAGATGAAAGATGAAGCTTTTGGGATTGTGCCAGTTTTTGCGACTGAAACTGATAGTTTATTTTTGTTGATTCAACATCAAGCCGGACATTGGGCGTTTCCAAAAGGTCACGCTAATCCCGGGGAATCGGCGCTAGAAACGGCGAAGCGGGAGTTTGAGGAGGAAACTGGCATCCGCGATTGTGAAGTGCTTGAGGAGCCTAGTTTTGTGGAAAGTTATTCCTTTGTTAAGGAAGGGAAGCCGAGTCCTGTGCAACATTATTCCTCTGCGAAGGAAGGAGAATCAGTTGAAAAGACTGTTACTTACTTTTTGGCTTTTGTAAATTCAATGGAAGTTCAGTTGCAAGTAGAGGAAGTTCAAAATTCGGTCTGGACTTCCTTTGAGGATGCAGTTAAGCTGATTACTTTTGAGGGGAATCGGCAAGTTTTAAGGGAAGTCAAAGCATTTTTGGACGCGGGGAATGAGTGTTAATCAGTCTTGGACGCACACACTTGTTTATGTAGAGGGCGCCGCACCTTACGCTATAAGTAGTGTGTCAAAGCACTTTTTGCGTCCACGATTGTTAATCTCTAGTCCGGTTATACGATCGCCATTAAGTTTGTACTAAGGACTTTAGTGCTTAGTGAGTACAAGCTTTAAGAGAGGGCTCCAGTCCTTACTACAAACAAATTGTTTTGTTAGATACCCGACTTCTTGAAGAAGTCGGGTATCTAGGTATTCTGTGAGGTTATTTGTTGGTTTTCTGAGCTTCGGCGTGGTGTTGCAAGCGAGAGAAAACGTTGTAGGCGTCGGGGCCGGGAGTATCGTGTTCGGCTGCGCCGTCGATGGGGCCGTCAATGGCTTTCCAAGCAGGAATTCCGCCTTTTAGTTCGGCTACTTTTCTAAAGCCTGCTGCGCGGAGAAGATTGGCCGCTTCGGCGGTTTGTTCGTCGGTTTCGCCGTAGATGTAGATGTCGCGGATGGGTTCTAAACTGGATTTTGCCCGATCGACTAATTCGTCTATTGGCATCGGTTGGGCGCCGGTAATGCGGCTTTTGTTGGAGCTTTCAAAATCGCGGGCGTCGATGATTGTGAGTCCGGGTTCGCCCCAATCTAAACGGGCTTTGAGGTCGTGGCTGGATGCTTGGGCTTTTAAACCGGGAGGGGTAGGAGTAAGATCGGGAAGTTTTTCTTTGATGTCTGAAATTTGGTCGGGAATATTTTTCATGGGTAAAGTTGTGTTGAATGTTTTGATTGCTATTGCAATGTAACAAGATGTGTAGGTTGAATTCGTCTTTCTAAAGGCAGAATCCGGCATTGAACTAAAGTCGCAGTTAAGCTGGGTTGCGGGTTGTTAGCTGCGGTTGGGATCGCTACATTTGTTGAGGTTGCTAGAGCGTAGCGGGCTGTGCTTCTGATTGTTTCGATCGCATTTACTGCAGAGAAGTTGAACTGCGATAATGTATCAAACATTTTATTTTATCAATTCACAAGTTTTTAGTCAATCCTCATCTTTTTTGTAATCGAATTTTACTGTGGTGATGAGTGACAAAATTATTTAAGAATGAAATAAGCATAAGTTATTCGCAGGTTCGCCCGCGTGCTTGCGGAAAAGTTTAAATGTTTGCCAGCAAGGTTTCTGGTAAAATTTAAGAGTAAAAACAAGTATTTAAAGGTATGGATATGTCTGAGAAAAGTGAAAGTGCGGTGTCTATAACTTTGACACCGGAAGAGCAAGCGGTGTGGGATGCTAAGGCGAAAGTTCGGGTGCTGCTGAATTTGTGGGATTTGGGCGGCGGCAAAATGATGGTTAAAAAAGGGGATTTGACTAAGCGGATTGTGCGCACTAATGAGACGA
Organism: Microcoleus pseudofavosus SVA1_A4; assembly: GCF_036700565.1. Lineage (NCBI taxonomy): Bacteria > Bacillati > Cyanobacteriota > Cyanophyceae > Oscillatoriales > Microcoleaceae > Microcoleus > Microcoleus pseudofavosus. The sequence goes on along the minus strand of NZ_JAUBPE010000058.1, from coordinate 34,273 downwards.
GTGTGAGATATCAGGGTGTGCTCGGTGAGTTGCAGGCGACTGGGGCGATCGAGTATTCGCTGGTAAATCGGGTGACGCTGGTGGAATTGAGCGCGAAGGGGAAAGAAGTTTTAGCGGATGGTTTGAAAAATAAGGATTCTCTGTTTGAGTTTGACGGTTCTCAAATCGGTACTCGGCTGGGAAATTCTTTGTTGAAGTGGATTCGGCATCAGGATGGTGCGGCGAGTGTTGCGGTTGAGAAAGGGAAGGGGGATGTAGGGGCGATCGCATCCTATGAAGATTTTAAGGCTGTGGCGATCGATGTATATGACAGCTTGAACCGGGATTATAACTTAGACGATTTAGTGCCGATTTATCGGATGCGTCGGGCGATCGGGGAAAGGGTAGGGCGATCGGAGTTCAATGAGTGGCTGTTGGAAATGCAGGCTAAGGGCTTTTTTCTGCTTCAGGGGGGTGAAATGACAGAGATTACGCCTGATAAAGCTGAAGACTCCATTAAGACTTCATTGGGTGAATTACGCTACTACGCAACGCGCTTAATTTCTCAAGCTTAAACGATTAAGCTTCATTCTGGTTCAGCTTTTTACCTCACACAAATCAGTATGACTATTTCTCCGATTGAAGAACTCAATGCAGCTATCCAAAGTTATAACCCATTCCCAACTGGTGCTGCCGTTGTCGGACAGCAAGACATTTGGGAGCAGAGCTTCCCTGATGTTACGACGCTGAATGCTCATGCTTCGGATGCAATTTATCAAACCATCGAGCGAGTTCATCATGCTCGTAAAGCCCGGGAAAAAGTAACTTCAATGGTGATAATAGCTAGTAAAGGAGTTGGTAAAAGCCATGTTATTAGTCGTATTCATCATCGTCTTAAAGCTGATGGCAGTGCCTTATTTATTTATGCGGGTGTGGAGACATACGACATAAAGTTTGTTAATTATTACTTTCTACAAACTTTAGCAGATAGTCTCAATCACAACGGTAGTCAAGGGGTAACGCAGTGGCAGGAAGTAGCCGCAGGGATGGTTAACCAAGTGAATAGAAATGTAAATTCGGATGCAGAGACTATTCCAGCTACAGAGGTGGTTGAAAAATATAGTCAAGCCGAAAATAATAACTGGGTAGATGAGTTAGTAGCTAAATACAGGCGAATAAGACGCAGTGATCCTGACATTATTCGTGCCATCTTTTGGACACTTTCAGAAGACTATTCAGATTTTGCGGTTAAATGGTTATCTGGAAAGAACTTAGCTGAAGTAAAGGCTAATGCTATGGGATTACCAAATCCTAGCGAAGGAGAGAAATATCAAAATGCTGAAGCCTTTAAGACGATTTCGCAAATTTTGAGTTTGGTTAGCGAATATAAGCCTCTAGTTATTTGTTTTGATGAACTAGATTTGGATAACAGAATTGACCCCGATAGTGGCTTAACAAGACCACAAGCGATAGCTGGTTTAATTAAGCCTTTGGTAGATGACATTCAACTGTCTGACCAAAGTAAAGGTTTTGTAATCCTAACCGTAATGATGCCTGATACATGGACAAACAAGATCAAGCTTATGCCGGGTGGAGTGGTAGATCGAGTTTCTAGAAGAGGAGATCCAATCCAATTAACCTTTATGGATGGTGACTCTATTATTCAGCTAGTTTCACTATGGATGAAAGAGTTTTATCAGTCAAGCAATTTAATTCCCCATAGCCCAATATATCCTTTTGAAGAAAACCAACTGCTAGACTTGGGCAGAAATTCTGATAGTTCTGCCCGAGGAGTGTTGACATGGTGCTCGAAAAACTTTAAAATTTTTGCTCCGACCACTCCACAACCACCAAAAGACCTTGTTGAAATTGAATATAACAAGGCACTTATATCTGTTGAAAAGTCCCTCACAACCTTGCTGGACGAGAAAATTACATTAGCGGATGCTCTTTGGCTGAGCTTCTCCACCATAATTGGACAGACTTTAGAAAATGTTAAAATCATTAGTCTTGAAAAGATTAAATGCAGTCCCTCAGAAAAAAGCTATAGCATGGACTTCAAAATCATAGGTGAGGAAAATGGAAACCCCGTCAAAATTGGAGTAATGGTTCTTCAAATACCTAGCGGGATGGGTGTACAGGCTGGATTGAAGCGCCTAATCGACTATAAAAAGTTTAAAATCACTCGTGGCTGCTTAGTTCGTTCTAAAGAGATTAATTCTGGTGCGACGAAAGCCCAAGGATATTTAAGCGATCTTCTGTCTCCTCAGTTAGGTGGGGAATGGGTAAAGTTGACAGGTGATAACATCAAGACTCTTCTTGCTATCCGCTCTGTTTATTTCAGTCGTGAAAACTATGATTTTACTGAGGCAGCAATTTTTGATTTTATTGCCACAAAAAAACTGGTAGTTGACAATTATATCATCCGTGAAATTCTTAGCGATCCGTCGGGCCAAATTCCTGATGGGTTGCTTGTCACTTGACAATTTATAGATAAGTTGATGAATTATTCTGTTTTTGTTGATACGGCTTTACAGTTACCTGCGCCAGATGTGGAAGCCTTAATCGTAGGACGAATGATTGCAGCCATTCCTCGGACATTTATCGATCCGGGTCGGTCATTTGCCCTATATCCAGCCGATATCGCGATTAAATTGCTCCCTCACGAACAACATTATCGCTCAATTTTTTTGCCTACTGCTAAAAGCTCCCTCGCTCAATTAAATTCTGATAAAGTTACGATTAAAGCTTGGGGTAAATGCGAACTGTGCCAAGTGTTAAATGAGGCTGAATCATTAAAATATTTGTCGCAATTAACCATCTGGACAAGGGAGTTATTAGAGGAAACTCTCGTACAACGGCCTTATATTTTTCTAGCTTATTTTCGCGTCTATCTGCTACCTCAGCCGCTTGAAATGCCTGTGCATCCCAGCGGCAATTTTGTATCTTTGCCGCATTCCCTAACTGTTACTGATTCAACGCCAGTGTTGAGCGAGTCTATCTTTGCCAAACGCCGTCAAAAGCTGGAAAAACTAGAGCCGCCAGAACATCCAGAATTGGAAGAGTTGCAAAGTGCATTAGTGCATTTATCCACCACCGACCCAAAAGCCAAACAACTAGACGCAGAAATCAAAATATTTCTCGGTTGGAGTAGCGATAAGCCTGTAAAACCAATCAAACCGGATTTATCTTGGATAAATACCATAGCAGCTTTGGGAAATCGCACCAAAGAACTAGATACAAACAAAAGCAACTATCAAGCAGGAACAGACTTTGAAATTGTAGTGCGCGATAGCCTTGAGTTTTTGGGATTTACAATAGATTATGCTCACAAAGGTGGTGCTGGTGGCTTAGATTTATTATGCTCCAAACCTTACCCCTTAGTTGGCGAGTGCAAAGCCGGTAAAAAAATCCCTAACGATACAGCAGTTCAATTGCTGAATTTAGGAACGCTACGGCTCAAAGATCAAGAAATACTCGCAAAAGCAACTAAGTTGATTATTGGCCCTGGCGTTCCAACTACTCAACTTATGGATGCAGCAAAAGTACACGGTATGGCAATTATGAACCCTGAGACGCTTGAAAAACTGGTTAAACTTCAAAGCAACTATCCTAACTCGGTGGACTTATTTAAACTGAAAGAATACTTAAAACCGGGACAATCTGATGATGAAGTTGCTAAATATATTGAGCAAGTTGAACAAGAAATTAATGTGCGATCGCACATTCTTGCTATTCTGAAAAAGTATCACGAAAATTCTGGTTCTGAACGAGCAAGTGTCGATGCTCTTAGCGGTGCTTATTCAATGTCTAACCCACCCAAGAAGTTGTCCCGCGAAGAGTTGCACGAAATGTTAGTAGAACTTTCTTCTCCGCTGACAGGTTATGCAGGACGAATTAAAGGCGAGAATTTAGGGCGCGATCGCTTTTATTTTCTGCGCGATTTACCGCTAGATGATTGAGGTAGAATTGAGGCTAGTGCCACTATTTCAATTCCTTAAACAGTATCAGGATCTACGCCCAACTCCCGCAACTTCGCCGCCAATCTTTCAGCACGTTGATGCTCGTCTTGGGCACGTTGACGTTTCATTGCAGCTTGTTTAAGTTCCAGAAATCGTGCTTGTTCGGCCTTAATTAACCCCTCTACTAATGGCGGATCTAAAACTTCATTGACTGATAATCTCAGATTGGGAAATACTACAGATACCATTTCCTCACCCGGCAAGTAATCTACCTGTGTATAAACGTCATCACCTTCGGGAAATGCCGCAACTCGCACCCGCTGTCTGTTTTGTGCCGGGTCAACAATCATATATTCCGGCACGTTAGCTAGTTCGTACTCTACTCGTTTAGTTATATAATCGACCCGCCGATTTTCGCTGACTACTTCTATTACTACTAACGGCGTTTCATCCAAGCCAAGGATGCCCCCTCCGGGTCTAGCACCAGCTTGTTCCAAAAGACTTTGAGTGCAGACAAATACATCGGGAATACGGGATGAATTTTCTTCGGTTCTCACTCCCAAGCCTCTTTTTACTACTAAATCAAGATTGTGGGTGACTACGTAACGCTGCAATTTATAAACTAAATATTCGCAAATTTTGATGTGTAAAACTGTAGCTATTGGCATCGGGATTAATTTGCCTTTGTACAGTTCATATTGTACATCTAGTTCGCCTTCATAAAATCGGTATTCTTCAAAGGTTAGTGTGGGTAAATTATCAACTGGCTGTTCTGTTAAAACTGGCGGAATTGATTGAGACATATCTTTGTGACCTCAGCGAGTATTTCTGATTATTTTAAATTTAAACGACAGTATCAGGATCTATGTCCAATTCCCGCAACCTCGCTGCTAATCTTTCAGCGCGTTGACTCTGCTGCTCAGCGAGTTGACGCTGCTGCTCAGCGAGTTGACTCTGCTGCTCAGCGAGTTGACGCTGCTGCTCAGCGAGTTGGCGCTGCTGCTCAGCGCGTTGACGCTCCTCATCAGCGCGTTGACGCTCCTCATCAGCGCGTTGACGTTCCATTACAGCTTGTTGCTGTGATTCCTGTAATCGAACTCGTTCTGCCTTCACTAACTCCTCCACCAATGGCGGATTTAGTATTTCATCCACTGATAAAACCAAATCTGGAAATACTACAGATATAATTTCCTCACCAGGCAAGAAATCTGTGTAAGTGTAACCATCTTCACCTTCAATCAATGCAAAAAGCCTAATTTTTTGCTTGCCAAGTTTAGGGTCAACAATGCAATATTCCGGCACATTCGCTAATTCGTACTCTCCCCGTTTAATCACGTAATCTGCCCGCCGATCTTGGCTCACCACTTCTACCACTAACAGTGGCTTTTCATCAAAATCGAGGATGCCTGCACCGGGTCTAGCAGCAGCTTGTTCTAAAAGACTTTTAGTGCAGACGACTACATCAGGAATCCGAGATTTATCTTCATCGGTTCTGACTCCCAGATTAGTTTTTACTACTAAGTCGAGATTGTGAGCGGCTAGATAACGCTGCAATTTGTAAACTAAATATTCGCAAATTTTGATGTGTAAAATTGTGGCTGTTGGCATCGGGATTAATTTGCCTTTGTACAGTTCATATTTTACATCAGATTCTCCTTGATAAACTCTGTATTCTTCAAAACTTAAGGTCGGCGAAGTATCGAGCTCTTTTTCTTCGACTGCTGGCACAACAGATTGAGACATATATTTTTACCTATCTCGATAGTTTTCTATTATATCGCAGTTTTTAATCGGATGAAATACAGCGCCTGATGAAAGAGAGGATACGGCAGTGCCGTTTCCCTACCCGATGAAATAGAGGAGACGGCAGTGCCGTTTCCCTACCTTCAATCAACTGAAAACGGCTATATTCAATTTTAATTTTAACACTCAAGGCATTGAGTACGAAAAGATCGATCGCCCTTATTGACAATCAAGCAATTTGATCCGGTTAAATATTTGGTTCAGTTCACCATTTGGGCGATCGCATCAACAAGGCTGTAGCTGCCTCGCTGTCGAGTGGTTTAGAGAAAAAGAACCCCTGACCGTACTCGCAGCCGATCGCCCGCATTTGAGCCAATTGGACGGCGGTTTCGACACCTTCTGCCACTACCTCCATCCCCAAACTGCGGGCCAGCATGACGATCGCCCGCACGATTTCCAAATTTTCGCCCGTTTCCCCGACGCGGCTGACAAAAGAGCGATCGACCTTCAAAATATTAATCGGGAACCTGTGCAAATAACTCAGAGACGAATAACCAGTGCCAAAATCATCAATGCACAGCTCAATCCCCAACTCTCTCAACTGCGAAAGCATCGCCACCGCCGCTTCCCCATCTTCCATCACCACAGTCTCAGTAATCTCCAACTTCAAACAGCGAGCATCAACACCCGTTTCCAGCAAAACTTGCTTAATTTGCTCGATCGACTCCGGTTGAGAAAACTGCCTCCCGGAAAGATTTACTGCTACTGTCAGCCGCGAATTTCCCACAGGTAAATTCAAACTCTGCCACTTAATAATTTGGCGGCAGCTTTCGTTCAAAACCCACAAACCCAAAGGCGTAATTAACCCAGTTTCCTCCGCCATCGCAATAAATTCCATCGGAGAAACTAAACCCCGTTCCGGGTGCAGCCAGCGCACCAGCGCCTCAAATCCGATAACTGAGCCGCTTTTCAAACAAACGATCGGCTGATAATAAACAGTAAAAGGACATTCCAATTTAAACGGAGCAAATTGCGATTTCGGATGCTCCAACCTCCGATCGATTTCGCTCATCTGCGAGTTTTCCTGCACCGCCCCACCTCCGATATCTACTATCGAAGATTTCAAATTCAATTCTTCAACCGACTCCCGCAAATCGTGTTCCAAGTGCATCAAAGCCACAGCCCGAGTGTGCATCGCACTCGTAAACACTTCGTAGCGAGCTTTACCGAGAGCTTTTGCCCGGTACATCGCAATATCAGCATCGCGCAAAATATCTCCAGGCCACTGATATTTGTCCGTACTCAAAGCAATGCCGATGCTAGCAGTAATTAAAACTTTACTACCTTCCAAATTCAGCGGCCGCTCGATCGCCCTGAGAATTTCCTTTGCAAGGGCTTTCGCCTCATCAACACCTTGAATTTCCTCCAGCAAAATCACAAACTCATCTCCCCCCACACGAGCCACCGTATCGCCTGGCCGCAAACCAGTCAAGAGACGGCGAGCCACAGCCACCAACAGCCGATCGCCCGTGCGGTGTCCCTGGCTGTCATTAATCACCTTAAACCTGTCCAAATCCAGAAACAGCACCGCAAACTGATAGCTCGGATTCCGTTTCGCGCGGGCAAAAGCTTGCCCCAACCTGTCAGTCAACAAAGCGCGGTTCGGCAACTCCGTCAGCGCGTCGTGCAAAGCATCGTGCAACAATTGTTCTTCAGCCACCTTGCGCTCAGTCACGTCGTGACAGTTGACCACAATTCCCCGCACCGAAGGTTCGTTGAGCAAATTCGTCGCCACCGCTTCCAACACGCACCAGGAACCGTCCTTGTGCTGCACTCGGTATTCCGCCAATCCCAGCCCAACGCTCGGCATTTGGATGACTCCTTGGAACACTCGATCCACCATCGGCAATTCGTCGGGGTGAATCAAGTCAAATACAGACCGGCCGAGCACTTCCGCCGTGGGGTAGCCCAAAATCCGCTCTAGGGAAGGAGAAACATAGCGGCAAAAGCCTTTCTCGTCGAGAATCACAATAATGTCTCTAGCATTTTCAATCAACGATCGAAAGCGCTTCTCCCTTTGCCGCAACTCTTGTTCCGTGCGCTTGCGATCGGTAATGTCGGTATTCATGTAAATCAGACCGACAATTGTCCCTGTGGGGTCTTTAATAGCATCGGCCCGCAGCAGCACTTGCACAATCTCGCCGCTTTTAGTGAGGTTGGTAACTTCACCAGACCAAGAATAACCCAGGGCGATCGTGTCGAGTACCTGCGAGGCGACTGCGGGGTCAGCAAAAACTGTCGGTATACCTCCGGCGAGTTTAAATTCCTCTGCGGTTTCCCATTCAAATAGCTGAGAAAACGCTGGATTTTGATAGATGTGAGTGCCCGAAGCATCGCTGATGCCGATCGCATCGCTCGAACTTTCCACCGCCTTGCGAGTCAGCACCAGAGCTTCTTCTGCCCGCTTGCGCTCGGTAATATCAATCCCTACCAGACAAGCTGCGTTCCCCCGATCGTACTTTTGAGCCACAATCAAATAGTGTCCCGCCGCCAGTCCGCCGTCCGTTTTCACCTTAGCGCTGAGTTCTTTAACCGCTTCTGTAGCGTCGCCGGCAAAAAACTCCACCACAAAAGAGTGAAAATCCGAACTAGCGCCCAGAAAACCGATATCTTGACCGACAAAGACCGACGGCGACAAATTGTGCAGTTTAGCTAAGTGCTGGTTAACCCCCAAATAGCGCAAATCCGACCTAATCCAAGATACTATGCCCGGAACTGCTTCCAAAATCGTTTGCAGTTGGTCGTTAGCTTGCTGCAATGCTTCCTGCACATCTATGCGTTCGGATAAGTCGAACTGAGCTCCGACGAAGTGAGTCAAATTACCGCTGTCGTCCCGCACGGGAGATAGCGACAATTTGTTCCAAAAAAAAGTGCCGTCTTTGCGGTAATTTTTGATTGTCACCTGCAGTTCTCTACCTTGGCGCAAGGCGTCGCGGATGTTAGCTACGGTAGTTCGATCGGTATCGGGGCCCTGCAAAAATCGGCAGTTGCGCCCCAAGATTTCACTGGCGCAGTAACCTGTCATCCGTTCAAAGGCCGGATTGCAATAAATTATGGGACAGTCGGGTGCATTGGCGTCAGCAATGACAATGCCGCTGCTAGTAGCTGCCAAAGCTCGATCGCGCAGCCACAGTGCTTCTGATGCAGAATGGCGATCGGCACTCCCCACTTCACCTAAATTAGAAATTGACTGGTTCTCGCGATCTCCCATCAGCCGAAGTTTCAAGCAAACCTTTACAATTTCCGAGTTGTTTCTTACTTTAGCGTTTTTAAGCACTTGTGCAAGGTAAATTCGATCTCGGCATTTAAGTAAGCGGGATTTCACCAAGCGTTGTTAGTTGTATTTTTTACGCTTGGTGTTGGGCATTTAAAAAAGCACATCTTCAATTCCCCAGTGAAAAACCCTTAATTTCTCTCCATCTCGGACTCTCACCCCTTTCCCTTCTCACTGCGCTCCGTCAATCAGGATTCGCAGCAGTTTATGAAAGAAAGCAGTAGTCGGAGTTCGATCGACCAGCAGCGCAATATTAATCAGCGGCACAGCTCCCTTGCCTCCATTACTGTCAAAAATTGACTCTTTCATTTTTGAATAGTTTGCTGCTCTGCCAAAGTTCGGGAGTTAAAGTTTATCGTTGTCAATTTGTGTTTTGAGTTGGGTAGTTAGTAATAATTTATTGTGCTGTTTTTTGATAATTTTCTGTTTTGAAAACTTCCGAAATGACCGAATTAATAATGCAATTAATAATCGGTTATTGGTTTCCGCTTTTTTGAAAAAAATGGTATGCTTTGGCGGGTGAACATTCCCTTTTACTGCTCGAGTTACGGTAATTTTTTGCAAGCCTTTGGAGGCTGCACGGGCTTTCCGGTCGATTTTTTCCACCCGCACGCTCAGGGTTTTGACAAAAGTGACGATCGGTCTTGGAGGGTGGATGCCTTCATCGAAAATCGCCCTTGAACTTTGCCGAAGCCCATCATGAGGCCGCCTTCTCGTAGGCTGACGATGGCAAAGGGTGATAAATTATCTGGCATAAAAAAAAACTGTTCTGCGGGAGCGGGAGCAATAATGAATAAATGTTTCAAAACCTCAACATTCGAGAGATTTTTAGATATAAGATGAGCGGGCGATCGGTCGATCGCTCCAGAGCAACCTAAGCGATGGCGCTCTGAGATCAAAAGCTTTGAGAAAGCTAAAAAACCAGCATAAAACAAGTAACTTTTTTGAATTTTCAGTCAAAAATTGGAGGTTCGTGCAGGTAAAACCTTGGCGGGTTGGTGCAAGCCCCAGCGAAAGACAGAATTTCCGCCTAGGACTTACAGACTCTATTTGTAGAATAAGCCGGCGCCCGCCTTACTCAAGCCTCCAGAGTATAAAAAAAGACTCCTTGCGCAAGTTGTGAATTTATAGCGACAAACGATAAAAAGCCGAGTTTAAAAATGCCAGAAAATAAGTTAAGGTTAGATGAGAACGGTTGAATTAAAGATGTGAAATGTTGCAGCGACACCCTTGGCCGCAGACAATTGAAGAGGCGATCGCCATTCAAGAACAGCTTCGGTCAGAGGTAATTACCGAAAATCAACGGTCAACAGTTCGGTACGTCGCAGGCGTAGATGTCGGCTACGACAGTGCAAACGACGTATCGCGGGCCGCTGTAACAGTTCTGAGCTTTCCCGACTTGCAGTTGCAGCAGCAGGCTGTGGTTCGCAGTCCTACAGCTTTTCCTTACATTCCCGGTTTCCTGTCTTTTCGAGAAGTGCCGGCAGTCCTCGAAGCTTTGGAAAATATCAGTTTGAAACCAGACTTGATATTGTGCGACGGTCAAGGACTAGCTCATCCCCGCAGGTTCGGTCTTGCCTGCCATTTGGGGGTTCTGACAGGGATTGCGACGATCGGAGTTGCCAAAAATCGATTTATTGGAGAACATTCAGAAGTAGGGAGCGAACGGGGCAGTTGGCAGCCCTTGCTGCTGGAGGGATCGACGGTAGGCGCAGCGCTAAGGACGCAAACAGGGATCAAACCGATTTATGTTTCGATCGGTCATAAGGTAAACTTGATAAGCGCGATCGAGTACGTGCTGCGCTGCGCCCCGAAATATCGCTTGCCAGAAACAACTCGATCGGCAGACCAACTAACATCTCCGATAACTGGCCAGCCCCCAAGGCATCAAAAAAATGAAAAGTAAAAAGACAAAAAAAGCATCCCTCTTTGGACTTTTAATTTTTGAGATGTCGCCGCGCGCGAGTCCGAAAATCCTCTGAGTGTATCGCCAATCAGCTTTCGGTTCCATCCTTCCAGCGAACTAAAGAATGACTATACCTGAGAAAGAGGTATAAAAGTTGGGGGATTTCTAGAATGATTGAAAGACAGTAACCTGCTTAAACATTTGCGGATGTAACCACAGTGTCCGGGCGTGAACTATTTTTAGTTCACAGTTGTAAATTATGAAATATTCATCCTGCGACTTAAACCAAAAGTTTATATTCGTCAGATGACGTTTAATAATTTACCGTCTGATATCTCACCACTGACTTGGAGTACCCGCGACAGTGGGAGGCGAAGGCGCGATCGAGCTAAAAAATCAGAAAAAAACAAGGAGACAGTCATGGCTGAGAAAAGCAAACGCGGATTCGCTTCTATGGACGCAGAAAAACAGCGCGCAATTGCTAGCAAAGGCGGAAAAGCTGCACACGAGAAAGGAACTGCACACGAATTCACCTCTGAAGAAGCCAGAGAAGCTGGTCAAAAAGGTGGCGAAGCTGTCAGCAGAAATCGCGAACACATGGCTCAAATTGGTCGCGAAGGCGGCCGGAAAAGCCGCAAGAGCGAAGCTTAAGTCTCTTAACGCTTTCCCTTCCCTGCAACGAAAGATGGCTTTGTTGCAGCTTGAGACTCACCACGCCTGACACGCGAGCGTTTGAGGAGGTGGGGCGATCGAATTCTCAGAGGGAGTTCGATCGGCCAACCTCCAAAAATCGTCGCTAGCGCACCAAAGCTTCGCAACTTGCGAAAACCCCGCAGCAATTAGTTTTTAGCAATCGCTGGCAAATCAATAACGGCAAATCTTTAACAAAGCTGCACTGGGGTCAAGATTTTTCCGGGAAAGAAAAGCTGACTCATGGCAAGTCAGTGTCTCAAAAAAAGGCAAATCCGAGCGTTAAAAGCCCCGAAGTCGGGGCTTTTTTGTTGAGCTGCACAAAATATTTTCAGAACGCAATATCTAGTCCGACTCAATAATTCTAATTGAGTTTGTAGTAAGGACGTTCGTCAGAAGAGTTAGATTAATAATATTTTTCAGGAAACTATAGAACCATGACAAACCAGCTCACTTTAGCATGGACAGAAGCTGGGGTGCGTCAAACTCAGACAATTCAAAACGGACAGCCGAGCAAAAATCCGGGAACCGTGAGGATCGGGCGCGACCCAGCAAAGTGCGATATAGTATTTTCGCATCCGAGCGTATCGGGTCTGCACGTTGAAATATTTTTTAATCAGGAATTGCAGGAGTATGCAGTGCGGAATTTGCGCCAAAGCAATCCGCCGTTGGTAGACGGAAAATTTCTCACCCAAGGCGAAGCAAAATTGAGATTGGGAAGCCGAATCCATTTAGGCGAAGTGGAAATCGAGGTGGTGAAGGTCACAGAGGTAGAGGTAAGCGCGCCGCTGACAGTTTTGCTGGGGCCTCCCGCACAGGGTAACTCTGAACCTACGGGCCCTTCAAAATATGGTTTGCAGTGTCCCAAGTGCAGCCGAATTTCGCCTTACGCGCAGTTGAATGCGGGGTGTCCGTGGTGCGGTACTTCTTTGGCGGCGGCGGCGAGTGTGATGCTCTCTCCGTGAAAGTTTGAAAAAGGGAAAATAGGGCTATCCGCTAAACACTTTCAAATTTAAAAATCTTTTTTGCAGAAAGCTCAAAGCTGACGGCTGATGTTTAAAAAATAATCATGAATTCTCAACCCTTGCGCCTGCGACTGACTTGGAACGATACAGCGACGGGAGATTGTCGCTCCCCGATACTCGACTTGCCCATCGCTTTGGGGCGAATTTTTGAAGCTATGCCCGCCACAATCAACGGGGAACGAGTTTCTCGAATTGCGCTCAGCAGCAGTCAAGTTTCTCGCTTCCACGGAGTGATTGGCACCGAAGGCGACAGTATCGTACTCACTGACACGGGCAGCCGCAACGGTACTTTTGTCAACGGCGCTCGCCAAACCCGGTGCGTGCTGGCAAATGGCGATATGCTGCAAGTTGGGCCCTACGAGATCGGCATTTCATTTGCTGTTAATTCCGCAGAAACCCAGTCTGTCAATTCTCACATTTTCTTTAACCCGCAGACAAATGGGCCAGACTCTGGGTTCGGGCCGCAAAGGGTGCTGCCGCTTCCTCAAACAGGTAGTAGAGGAGAATTTCCTCCGATCGCATTTTTGCACGCTTCTCAAGTGACAATGCGATCGCTCCAATCTATGGGACTCCCTGTGGCAGAAGTTGATTGGGCTGCCGTTGGCGGCGGTTTGGGCAGCTTTATTTGGGTGGATTTGCTGAGAATTTGCGGGGTGAAAACAGATCGAATTGCGGTTTTGGGCATGGAAGAGCAACCTTACGCCCGCTACCGTCGGTTGTGCCTGAATTCTCAAATTCCGCTGCGGGAACGGCTGCGATCGAATTCTGACTCTTGTCCAGATAACATTTGGGGCTGGCCTCCCTACGCTGTGCGGGAAGCTTGGCAGGAATTGCTCAAAGGGCGGTTGGGGATGTCCTTGAAGTTGATGTGGCAGGTGTTTGCCGAACCGACTTTTGCCGAAACTTATACGCCTCGGGCGGGGAATGTGTTTGATGCTATTGACAGGGAAATTCTCCGTATCGGTTGGAATCAGATGTTTCGCTACGGTAGAGTGCGGGGAATTCGCAAGACAGATGACGGCAGGTACGCGATCGCTTATTCTCGATCAAATGCGGATCACCGCGACCACGCTTTTTTAATCGCCAAATACGTACACTTAGCCACCGGCTATCCCGCCATTCAATTTCTGCCGGACTTGCAAGCTTACCGCGAAAAAACCCAGGATTTTGAGTCGGTTGTCAACGCTTACGAAAGCCACGACGGGGTTTACGAAAAGTTAGAATCCCGGGGCGGCAGCGTGTTAATTAGAGGGCGGGGAATCGTCGCTTCGCGAGTGGTGCAGCGGATTTACGAAGCGCGGCAGCACAACAGCAACATTCAAGTATTGCATTTGATGCGATCGCCCAAACCCCAGGGCAACAAGTTTAACCTCGCTCAGCGAAGAGTCGAAAATCACTACGAATTTCAACCTTTCAACTGGCCGAAAGCTTGCTGGGGCGGGGAACTGCGAGTAATGTTGGAAAAAGTCGCCCCCGAAATTCGCCCGCAGTTGCTCGCAGACTGGGGCGGTACTACTACAGCCAAGCGCAGCGACTGGCGGCGGATTGTCAAAGAAGGTTTAAGTCAAGGATGGTATCAAATTACCTTCGGGGAAGTCGATAGAGTCGAGCGCGACAGTCAAAACCGGACGGTGACGTACATTCAGGAGAAGGAACTCAAGGGGCAAATTAAGTTAGAGGCTGATTTTATTATTGACGCTACAGGTTTGGACGCTAAGGTAAAAACCAGTCCCCTGTTAAACGATTTGGTAGCTCAATACAATCTTCCTCTCAATAGTTTGGGGCGGCTGAGCGTGAACAACGATTTTGAAGTGTCCGAATTGCGGAATTCTTCTGCTAGCAACACAGAAGGCCGGGTATACGCAGCCGGCGCGATTACTTTGGGGGGGCCTTACGCGCCCGTAGACAGTTTTTTGGGCTTGCAATACGCCGCCTTGCGTTCGGTTGAAAGTCTGGCCGCCAACCGATCTCCGGGTGTCCGCAAATTGAGCGTTTGGCGATCGTTCGTGCAGTGGTTGAAGTGGATTTTCAATAAATCTCCCGGCTAACTTGAAGGACGAAGTTTGGCAACAAGCAATGTACAAGATTTAAGGGATTTAACTGAGGTATTGCACCATTTTCAATAGGTTTTTTACGGGCGGGCAGGATGCCCACCTCACAATAAAACTCACTCTTTGTGGAACAGGCATCTTGCCTGTTCTTGAAAATGGTAAAAGATGTCACATTTAACTGATTAAAACGAACTTCGCATTCAATCTAAAATCTAAAATCCAAAATCTAAAATCGAACAACCTTCCCATTCAATCTAAAATCCAAAATCTAAAATCCAAAATCGAATGACTCCCACCTTATTTGGCCGATGGCAAACTCGAATATTATTATTTGCAACTGTAGGCGTTTTAGTAACACTGCCATTTTTTCTAGGTTTAATCGCTGGTAAATCAGGCTCGATCTTTTTCGGAATTTTAGGCTATGTAGCGATTTTTGGCATCGGCTGGGATGCCTTATATATCTACATCCAGCAGTACCGCTGGGATCGAGATTGGCCCGGCGCGTTTCAATTGCTCGCCGGGATTTGGGAAGCACTTTTTGTCTTGCTATTAATAAAAACTATCGGTTTGCCGGGGATACCGCCGGAAGATTTTGACTTGGGATCTTTTGCCCTGCATTACAGTTTAGTGTGGCTGGCTATTTATCTGGCATCGCAAACACTAATGCGAATTTTATTTCCCTACTGGCGTTTCCGAGGCGGCCAATGGTTGTAATAATATTGTGTGATTTTTGTGATGCCTGTAGGCGCGGGTTTTACAAATAATAATCGCCTCAAATTAATAATCTCATAAGCCCGCCCCGCCCGGTCAATTACCAATTACCAATTCCCAATTCCCCATGCCCAATTCCCAATTCCCCATCCCCTGTATATTTTCTTTTTTTTCGGGTTCAGGCTTCCTAGATTTGGGCTTTGAGTCGATCGGCTTTAATGTAGCATACGTCAGCGAAATTTTCCCGCCATTCATCCAAGCATACCGTCACTCTCGCCAGTATCTAAACTTACCGCAGCCAGAATACGGACACTGCGAAGGAGAGGAAGCAGATGTGACTCGACTTGTAGAAGGAAAACCAGCACTTCACTTGCGGGAATTGATGCAAGATGCTCGCAAGAAACACGATATTATTGGATTTATTGCGGGGCCACCTTGTCCTGACTTTTCAATTGGCGGCAAAAACCGAGGTGGGGAAGGAGATAAAGGCAAACTTTCAGCTTCTTACATTGAATTGATTTGCCAGCAGCAGCCGGATTTCTTTTTGTTTGAAAATGTCAAAGGCTTGTGGAAAACAAAAAAACATAAAGCTTTTTATGAGGAACTTAAACATAATTTGGCTGAGGCAGGATACTTATTTGTGGAACGTTTGATTAATGCGCTCGAATACGGTGTGCCGCAAGATAGAGAGCGAATTATTTTAATCGGTTTCCGAAAAAATATTGTCAAAGATATGGGCATTTATTTAGAGCAAAACAGCCAAATGTTGCCTGAAGGTGTATTTCCTTGGTCAAGTCAGATTTTATATTCCAAATCAGAAGTTTTTTCTAATCCTTGGCCTGAGAAAAATGCGTTTGCCTGCGATAGTTTGTTGCCTTGCCCAGATGGCATTACCAAAGAGTTAACAGTACAGTTTTGGTTCCAAAAAAATGATGTTGCAAACCATCCCAATGCCGAACATTATTTTCAACCAAGAGCGGGGATTAAAAGGTTTGCTGCTGTCGATGAGGGAGATGATTCTAAAAAATCTTACAAGCGTTTGCACAGGTGGCGTTATTCCCCGACTGCTTGTTACGGCAACAATGAAGTTCACTTGCACCCTTACAAACTTCGCAGGCTTTCTGTTGCAGAAACACTGGCAGTTCAGTCACTGCCAAAAAAGTTTGCGCTGCCCGAAAATATGACTCTAACTAATATGTTTAAAACGGTGGGGAATGGAGTTCCTTATTTGGCTGCACAAGGTATTGCTAAAACAATTTCTCAATTTTTACAGAGAAAATAAATAAAGAAATAGGCGCAAATAAACCTTAGCATCAGGATTTTAGCTGTAGGGTGCGTGAGGGCAAGTAATCTTTGAATTCAAATTGTGAGATTTTTAACACTCACGCACCGCCATAACTAGATTTTGGTGCGTGACGCGCGGTTTAAAATTGATTGTCGGTGGCGCAAGTTAATCGCCGCGCCTCACACACCCTACAAATATGTGAAAGCGGTTTTTTCATGAACAGCAGAGGGTGCTGAGAAAGAGAAAAGACGGAAAAAAATAAAAATTCACAAAGGGTTTAGACTTGTTATATAATAACTTGTTAAGGTTGAAAACCTAGATTTTTTATTTCCCTGCAATTCGCCATGACCGTTAAACCCCGCCGCTATCACATTACCACTTTCGGATGCCAGATGAATAAAGCCGACTCCGAACGGATGGCCGGCATTCTCGAAAATATGGGCTTTGAGTTTTCGGAAGACCCGAACGAAGCTAGTTTGATTCTCTACAATACTTGCACGATTCGCGACAATGCCGAACAAAGAGTTTATTCTAACCTGGGAAGGCAGGCTCACCGCAAGCGCCAAGAACCGGGTTTAACTTTAATTGTAGCGGGATGCGTGGCTCAGCAGGAAGGTGAAGCGCTGCTGCGACGCGTGCCGGAATTAGACTTAGTAATGGGGCCGCAACACGCGAATCGGCTTGAAGATTTGCTGGAACAAGTGTTCGAGGGAAATCAAGTTGTGGCAACTGAAGCTGTTGAGATTATGGAGGATATTACTAAGCCTCGCCGCGATAGTAAGGTGACGGCTTGGGTGAATGTAATTTATGGCTGCAATGAACGCTGCACTTATTGTGTTGTGCCGAATGTTCGCGGGGTTGAACAGTCGCGAACACCGGAGGCAATTCGCGCGGAAATGGAGGATTTGGGCCGCCAAGGTTACAAGGAGGTAACTTTGTTGGGGCAGAATATTGATGCTTACGGTCGAGATTTGCCGGGAACTAAACCGGATGGGAGCAACCAGCATACTTTGACGGATTTGCTTTATTTTGTGCAGGATGTTCCTGGTGTCGATCGCCTTCGATTTGCTACTAGCCACCCGCGCTATTTTACGGAACGCTTAATTAAGGCTTGTGCTGAATTACCGCAGGTTTGCGAACATTTTCACATTCCTTTTCAGTCTGGCGATAATGATATTTTGAAGGCGATGTCTCGGGGTTACACTCAGGAAAAATACCGCAGGATTATTGATACAATTCGCCGCTATATGCCGGATGCTTCGATTACGGCTGATGCGATTGTGGGTTTTCCGGGTGAGACGGAAGTGCAGTTTGAGAAGACTGTGAAGTTAATCGAAGATGTTGGTTTTGATTTGGTGAATACTGCGGCTTATTCGCCGCGCCCTGGAACGCCGGCTGCTTTGTGGGATAATCAGTTGAGCGAGGAGGTGAAAGCCGATCGCCTGCAACGACTAAATCATGTGGTGACAACAACGGCGATGGAGCGATCGCAGCGCTATTTTGGACGAATTGAAGAGGTTTTGGTGGAAGTCCAGAATCTCAAAGATTCAAGTCAGGTGATGGGACGCACTCGCGGCAATCGCCTCACATTTTTCAAGGGCGATATTGCTGAATTGGTTGGTAAAATTGTGCGGGTTAAAATTACAGATATTCGCGCTTTTAGTTTGACAGGGGAAATGCTTTAAATAGTTCTCTGAGTTCCCCGACTTCGCAGAAGTTGTTGGGGAACTAGGTAAGTGCACAAGCATAGGAGCGATCGACTTTTCATATCATTTCCGCGCTTCATCGGAATCATGATTTTTTGAGTCCCGCTCGCTATAAGTAACTCGCGAGCGGGACGCTCGCACTAATGTATAATTCCGATGTAACCGGATTTGATATCACCAGTTTTGTGACTATAATTGGAATAAAGAGAGTTTAAATAAAATGACACAAATTTCTGAATTTGACACGACGCAAAATTCAACTCCGCAAGTTGAATTGCCGCAGCCAAACGAACGCGGAGAGTATTCAAGAACATCCCATCGATATTGGCAAGTGGTAGATTCTGACCCGAACGGTCTCAACTGTCGTATGGGCCCGCATTCTATTCAAGAAATAGAAGACCCGGGGAGCAAGGTAGATTTAAATATTGGCAGTTGGCCTGTGGTTGGCACTTTGAAACAAGGGCAGAAGTTTGAAATCTATCTCGGCCCTAGCGGATTGGGGGTTTTGTATGACGATCGACATCAACCTTGGTTTTTTGTAGAAAAAAGTGAGAATACCGGCGGGCCTCGCAATTGTTTTGTTCGGGCTCGCAGCAGTTTTGTGAAACCGGTACAGCCCAAATAGTCTGTATAGATAATATTGGCTGGAGATGGCTTAGTGCTGCACTCTTTTAATAAGATGTAATTTTTTTACCGCAGAGGGCGCTCTTGACACAGAGGAAGAGTGGGAGGGAGCATCCCATTTTTGCTTTCAGATCGGGGACGGTTGCATCATAATAATATATTTGGATGAGAGCAGTGCGAGCGTCCATAGCGAACGGCAGGGCTAGCGAGCGAGACGCTCGCACTGCGTAAAAAACGCTTTTTACCAAATTGGGATGCTCCCGAGTGGGAGGGAGGAGATAAGTAGTTTTAAGGCGGTTCGTTTCTGCGTTGGCTGCGCTAACTGCGTGTATATTTGTCAAAAAGTACCGGGAGTATTGAAAAATGACGAAGATGCGGATCGGGCTACTCTTTGGCGGGCGATCGGGCGAACACGAAGTTTCAATTAGTTCGGCGCGGGCGATCGCGCGAGCCCTAGCTGCTGACGAAAATGCCTCTAAATACGAAGTTCTGCCCTTTTACATCCAAAAAGACGGCCGCTGGCTGTCGGGAACTTTACCTCAACAAGTATTAGCAGCAGGAAAACCCCTGGAAATAGAGGGACAAGGAGAAGAAGCAGGAGAAGCAGGACAACAAAACTCTTCTTTGTCTTCCCTCTCTCCCCAATTTCCCAGTTTGAATGCAGTAGACGTTTGGTTCCCTGTTTTGCACGGCCCGAACGGCGAAGACGGTACTGTGCAAGGGTTGCTGAAATTAATACAAATTCCGTTTGTCGGTTCCGGGGTTCTAGGTTCGGCGCTGGGAATGGATAAAATTGCGATGAAAATGGCTTTTGCTCACGCTGGTTTGCCGCAGGTAAAATACATCGCTGTCAACCGTTCCGAAATCTGGTCTAATCCTTGCGTTTTCCCCAAACTGTGCGACAAAATTGAAGCCACTTTGGGCTATCCTTGTTTTGTGAAACCAGCGAATTTGGGTTCGTCTGTGGGAATTTCTAAAGCTCGATCGCGCGCCGAATTAGAAGCAGCTCTCGACAGCGCCGCCAGCTACGACAGGCGGATAATTGTTGAAGCAGGTGTGGTTGCTAGAGAATTAGAATGTGCAGTTTTAGGCAACGACAACCCTAAAGCTTCAACGGTGGGAGAAATTAGTTTTCAAAGCGATTTCTACGATTACGAAACTAAATATACCCAGGGACAAGCCGACTGCTCAATCCCGGCAAAAGTCAGCGGTGCGATCGTCTCGCAAATCCAAGAAATGGCAGTGCAAGCATTTTTGGCTGTAGACGCGGCAGGTTTAGCGCGAGTAGACTTTTTCTACATTGAATCAACCGGAGAAGTTTTGATTAACGAAATTAACACTTTCCCCGGCTTTACAGCTACCAGTATGTACCCGCAAATGTGGGCAGCGGACGGCATTTCTTTCCCGGAATTAGTAGACCGTTTAATTCAATTAGCTCTCGAACGGCACGGGGAAAAAGGTTGAATCGCCAGCAGCAAACCCCTGCCGTGCCATCAGCAAAAAATAAGTTATTTCGCAGGTAATATATCCATGCCAGCGGAAACGATATAACATGGTTGTGGCAGGCAGTGCCTGCCGGCAGTCCTATTTCTGCTGGTGGTCTAGCAACTGGGAATTTTCAGCAGGCTGGTATAAATAAATGCAGAATAAAATGGTTAGCGGAGAACGGCGAATAGCAGCGTCAATCTCACATCTTGCATCTCCAATTTTAACTGGGTTAACTTAGATGAGACGTTTCACTCAACTGCCGCAGTGGTGGACTTACGGACTGTTATTTCCCCTAGCGGTACTTAACTGCTGGTTAGCCCTCCTAGTTTTTGAATATTTTCGCGCCCTGATTACAGTTTTGGTAATCGCTACAGTGTTCTCTTTTTTGCTAGATTATCCAGTGCGCTTTCTGCGCACATACGGGCTGAAGCGCGATCGGGCAGTGTTGTCGGTATTGTTTTTGACTTTGCTGGTATTGGTGGTTTTAGGTGTCACTCTGGCTCCTATTCTGCTGAACCAAATTACTGAACTCGCCACCCGACTGCCGACTTGGATAGTTTCTGGTACAGAACAGATTGAAGCGTTCCACAAGTGGGCGGAAAATCGCAATCTCCGCATTGATGTTAGCGGTTTGACTACGCAATTGAGCGATCGACTTTCAGCTCAATTACAGTCTCTCACCGGCGAAATCCTCAAATTTGGCTTGGGTGCGGCAGACAGTCTGTTGAATTTCCTCCTGACAATAGTCCTGACATTCTACTTGCTATTGCACGGCGATCGCGTGTGGGAAGGATTGTTTAAGTGGTTTCCCTCCAAGCTGAGCCTGCAATTGCGACAGTTGCTGGCGCGAAGCTTCCACAACTACTTCGTCGGACAAGCAACTTTGGCGGGTTTGATGGGACTGTCTATCACTGTTGCTTTTTTAATTTTGCGAGTTCCTTTCGGATTGCTGTTCGGTTTGGGTGTGGGTGTAATGACCATGATTCCCTTCGGGGCACCTTTCAGTATTTGCATTGTCAGTTTGCTGATCGTATTAAACAACTTTTGGCTCGGCGTCACAGTTTTAGCTGTCGCTACAGTAATCGAGCAAGTAATTGAAAGCGGGGTGGCTCCTCGGTTATTAGGCGGTTTTATCGGTCTCAATCCCGTGTGGATTTTAGTTTCGCTGCTGGTGGGGGTTAAGGTGGCGGGATTAGCAGGTTTGATAGTTGCTGCGCCGATGGCCGGTTTTATTAAGAATACTGTTGATAGTTTGGAAACTTTGAGGAACAAGTCGAGGGAAATCGATGCGGTTAGTTCCATTGAACCTGCGGAGTAATAAAATTGCTCCGCAGGTTCAAAGTTTAGATTTGAACTCACATCTTGCACCATTGTCAAGAACAGGCTTTCCGGCCTGTTCCACAATAAAACTCATCTCTTGTGGAACAGGCCGGAAAGCCTGTTCCTAAACAAGTAATTGAGAATGGTGCAATATCTCAGTTTGAAGGGAGTTTTTCCCGGCTATTTTGACTGAGCTTTAGTTGGTACTTTAGCTTGAGGCTTTACAGGTTTTTTCCTTCCTGCTTTAGGTTTAGGCTTTCTGGGTGCTTTAGCTGCTGTCATGGATGCAGGCGGGGTCAAAAACCCCGTTTCTACGTTAACGTCGATCGCTCACAACGAAGATTTTGACTCTTAACCGGGCTTTTGCGACTCCATGACTGTTGTAGAGTTCGGATATCAATCCTGTGAATATTTAATGCCAATGCGGAATATCCTGGTCTGCGATCGTAGTCTTGATTGTGGAAGTGTGAGGTAATTCGCCAGTGCTACCTGAGTTCGCGATCGCGCTCAAAAGCTGGAATCCACAATTTGCCTGCGATAGTCCGGTTTCCACCTCACCGTGTAGGGTAAACCCCACCAGGCAATCACCTCTAACAAATGCTTGAATTAAAATTAAAGAGCCTTTAGTTCTAATTTAATTACAGTAGGTGCTAAAAATGCAAAACCCTAATTATAACTCTCCCTCTAACTCCCACCAAATCAATACTGTGTCAACCAAAAATATGCCTGCTGCAACTGTGCGCGATCGCCGTTTTTCTGTGCCCAAAAAACTGGCTTTTTTATCCCTCGTTTTGCTCGGCTCCACCGCAACTGTTGGGTGCAACGCCCTAACTTCTCAAGTTCCTGGAAGTTCTAACGCCATCAAATCTGAACCGGCAAATGCAGCGCCAATCTCAGCATTGCCTGCAAATATACTGCCCTCTCAAGACTCTAATTTTGTCACTAAAGTAGTGCAGGAAGTCGGCCCGGCAGTGGTGCGGATCAATTCTTCTCGCACGGTGAAGAACCAAGTTCCAGATGAGATCCCCCAGCAATTCCGCCGCTTCTTCGGCTCCGAATCTCCCGTTCAACCGGGAAATCGGGTAGAACGGGGTTCGGGTTCGGGCTTTGTTTTTGGTTCCGACGGTCGCATTTTGACTAACGCTCACGTTGTTGACGGTGCAGATACGGTGACGGTAAAACTGAAGGATGGCCGCGAATTTGTCGGCAAAGTTTTAGGCGTAGATACAGTTACTGATGTGGCTGTTGTTAAAATTGAAGCTACCAATTTGCCTGTGGTGAGTTTGGGCAAATCTGAAGAATTAGAGCCGGGAGAATGGGCGATCGCGATCGGCAATCCCCTCGGTTTGGACAATACTGTGACTGTGGGCATTATTAGCGCTACAGGCCGTTCTAGCGCCGATGTCGGTGTTCCCGACAAGCGCGTCAGCTTTATTCAAACCGATGCTGCGATCAATCCCGGCAATTCCGGCGGGCCGCTGCTGAACCAGCGCGGTCAAGTTATCGGGATGAATACGGCGATTATTCAAGGCGCTCAAGGATTGGGTTTTGCCATTCCGATCGATCGAGCACAACAAATTGCCAACCAGTTAGCAACAACAGGTAAAGCCGAACATCCTTATTTGGGGGTTCGGATGTTGAGCATTACTCCCGATGTCAAGGCAGAATTTAATAAAAATCCCAACAGCAAATTGAGGCTGACTGAAGATAAAGGCGTGTTAGTTCTCGGAATTGCCAAAGATTCTCCGGCGGCACAAGCGGGAGTTCGCGTTGCCGATGTGATCAAGAAAATCAACGGTGCAGAAGTCAGCGATGCTGGCAGCGTACAGCAAATTGTCGAGAAAAGTACAGTAGGCAGCAATCTGCAGCTTGAATTGAGCCGCAGCGGACAACCTGTTACTGTGGCGGTGAAAGCGGGTGCTTTTCCAGTGGATCGGCAGCAGTAGAATTGTTGATTGAAACTTAGATATTGCACCATTGTCAATAATTCTTTTATGAACGGGCAAGATGCCTGTTCCACAAGAAAACTCACTCTTTGTGGAACAGGCATCTTGCCTGTTCTTGAGAATGGTGCAAGATGTGAGTTTTAACCGAATTGTGCTGTGAGACGGGTTTAAACCCCGGCGGGATGTCGGGGGTTCTAGTTAAACTAAGTTACCATAATTTATATGGGTTATTAAGAGGTAGAAAAATGGCTAACATTAATCGGAGGCGTACTGAAAATATTAACGGTAACTTTTATGTAGACAGTACCTGTATTGACTGCGATACTTGTCGGTGGATGGCACCCGAAGTATTTGGTCAAGCAGGAGAACAGTCTGCGGTTTACCAGCAGCCAACTAATGAAACTGAAGAAATGCGATCGCTCGCAGCTCTTTTGTCTTGTCCCACAAGTTCCATCGGCACTGTTGAAAAACCCAAAAGCATCAAAGAAGTTCAGCAACAGTTGCCCGCACTCGTAACAGAAAATGTTTACCACTGCGGCTACCATTCCGAGAAATCCTACGGTGCTGCTAGCTATTTAATTGTCCGTCCAGAGGGCAATGTTTTAGTTGATTCTCCCCGTTTTGTGCCGCCGCTAGTCAAAAACATAGAAGCAATGGGTGGCATTCGCTATCTGTACTTGACTCACCGCGACGACGTAGCAGACCATCAACAATACCGCGATCATTTTGGGTGCGATCGCATCCTTCATGCTGACGAAATTAACGCAGGTACTCGCAGTGTAGAAATTCAATTGTTTGGGAACGAACCGCATCAAATCGCAGATGACTTGTGGATTATACCTGTACCCGGCCACACGAAAGGTCACACAGTTTTGCTTTACAATAACAAGTTTTTGTTCAGCGGCGACCATCTTGCTTGGTCGGAAAGTTTGCAGCAGCTAGTTGGCTTTCACGAAGTCTGTTGGTATTCTTGGCCGGAACAAATCAAATCTATGCAAAACTTGGCTAATTACTCGTTTGAATGGGTGTTGCCGGGACACGGCCGCAGGTATAATGCCGATCGACAAACAATGAGCAATCAAATGCAAAAGTGTATTGCTTGGATGGTAGATGCTTAATGCGATCTGGTTCATAACTCCGACTCAGCCAGATTCATTTGACCCCGGTAGCCTGTAAAAATCCGACTGCCATCTTTGAGAATATGAATCTCCATCCGATCGCTCGCCCAAGTGAGTTGATCCTCAAAAGCAGGATTGAAAAGATGGACGCGCTGGTTGCTGGAAGAAACGAGAGAATCGGGTGAGTTGACTGCCCAAAAATGACCTAGCGGCACCATCGATTAAAATATCGAGTTGTTCCAGCAACTCCTCAACACCGGCGGGCCCCTGTTGCGATCGCAATTGTTCTAACGTGAAGCCCGTAAACGACATGACATTTAATCCTGCTGCTTTGACTTGGCGTGCCAAATCTGCCAAGGCGGGAGCTTGCCAGAAGGGTTCTCCGCCCGAAAAGGTGACACCCTGGTTGCGAGGGTGACTGAGAATCTGCTGGGCAAGGGCATCAACGCTGATTAGTCGATCGATCTCAAGAGACCAGGAAGCCGGATTAAAGCAGCCTGGACACTCCCGCAGACATCCTTGCACCCAGATGACGGCTCGACAACCCGGCCCATTTACTTCTGACTCATCTACATATCCCATGATGTTGAGATAGCCAGGGGGAATGTCTAAAAGCTGAAAATATGGGTTTGTTTTGTGGCGTTGCTGATTTACGGTATGAAAGGCTAAATATGCAATCATAGAAACCAGTATCCACAAAGCTTCTGGATTTTCAACTAATTTTTTTCATACCCTGATTAAGCAACGCCAAGGTATAGCCTTTATCAAAAAGGTGAGGTACGAATTTTGACCTGGAAAGCATGACAATACAGGGTTTCTGTATACCTCATTTATCTGAGAACCGCTATACAAAGTTTGACGCAATAAATGTCTCCCACATGAGACGCGCACGGCAAACCTGTGAAATTGCCCTTACTTCCCCAGTTTTATCCGTGCTTTGGGGGGGTAATCTTTATCCCTCGGCTCTTTTGTCAAGAACGTTATCAATCGTTACTTCACTGGCGCTTCTGGCTACGAAGGTTGCCAATTTACCCATTAACGTTGAGAGCCTGATCTTTTGTGGTATTATTCTAATTCTAGGTCTGACAATACCAGGAGCGAGCAGTTTTGGCGCGACAAATCCCGGTGGAATCAAACCACCGCAGTAAATGCAGACATGACCGATGTTGGAATATTAAGGTATCGAAATGTTCTGGACTAATTTGGTCAAACTCCAACGAACATGGAATATGGAATAAAGACATAATTTGACAATCCAGTTATTACTTTCGGATGAGACATTGTAGGAAACCAATGATAGAACGTATCAAAATAAACAAGAATCAAACCACCACAGCGGACTGGCGACTCACTCCTGGCTACTTGCATGAAGGTAGATCGGATTTTGAATCAGCACATATTTTGTTAGGTCGTTTTTTGGCCGATAGAACCTCAGAAGACCCCTTGGTAGAAAAACAACTATTTGCCAGCGACGGCATTTTTGAGTGGGGACACGCCAAGCCTTTAGAAAAAGTGATTAATTCACGGTTCGACTTGGATTTTCTACTGTTGCATCCCAATTTGTTACGCAACTGTATTACTATCATCGAACCTTGGGAACACGTAGGCGTTAACGCTAAGGGCGAAGATGTTCGGGCTTCCAAAAATGTCGCCTACATTGCTCAGAAACTCGCCGATATGGACTCAGTATTACTACCTGTTTGGTCAACAGGAGTCCTCGATCCAGAAATAGTTGTTCCCGCAATTAACTCTGGTTATGCCGTAGTCGTCGAAGGTGGTGATCCATCAACATACGATGCCTCCACCTGGACAAGTCCGGCGTGTCCGCGAGAGGATATGTTTGCATTAGTGGAAAAACTATTGATCTCGCGCTCGCCCACCAGTGCTGCTGCCATCTTTATTTGTGTGGGACACCAGTTAGCTGCTGAATGTCATATACGGCTCATCCGTCGTGCAGTCAAAGAAGTTTTGGGCACGGCATCTCTGGAGCGCGATCGCTCAGGCATGGCTCTGAGATCGTTGCAAGAAGTCTGCCAGCGCATCGAAGCAATGGGCAAGACACTCGAAGTCAAAAAGCGTGATGGACGAGTGGTTGCTACTGGCTGGAATGACGAGCATTTTGCCGTGACGCGCAATGAATTAAAAGAAGTAGGCGATCGTGTGTTGTTGCCTTATCAGTCTCCAGACGGCGATGCTTTAGGTATTCCTTGGGAAATTATCCATGCTCATGATGTCACAGCCGACAGCCATGAAGGCGTGATTGACACAACAATTCAATATGAGGCCAGAGTATCAATTTCGATGTTTCATTCGGATGAAGTCAACGAAGAAGCAATGTTGTTTGCAAACTGGGCTTACCGCAGTATTCATGATGCTATTGTTCCCTATCGGCATATCATCGCTGGTAGCTCTCTGAGTTGGCTAATACAACTGCCCGACGCCATTGAAATTCTGTGTTCAACAGCAGAGGAAGATGGTGAAATAGTTACCGAATGTTCAGCAACCTGCATTAACTACAAAGACTTTGAAACTAAGAAAATTCGACGCTCGTTTACTTGCCAATTCCATCCAGAACTGCTCTCAGATTTGCGTGCGATCGGTAACAGTGAAGCTCCATCATATGCAAGATTGAAAAATGATGATGGTGTCCGCTTATTTGTCCGACTGCTGTATGCAGGAATGCAAGAGTAAGGCTGTTAGCTTGCGCCACACAATTAGTGGCGCAAGCGGTGCTTTTAGGGATGACTATAATTATTAATTTATGGCGTTGCTGAGTTAGAGTATGAATAGGAGGAATAATTTATGCAATGAAAGCGAATGTAAATCAACCCATATCCGTAACACGATATTCCCATTCCTGGGGCATTCATACCTTAATTCAGTAACGCCTGTTTTGTGAGGTTTCATCGGTTCTTTGCCTCTTGTTTTAATAAGGGGTAACGCACTGGAATTCCTGTGACACGTTCAATGCGATCGCCAAAAACCTCTAGCACTTCAGGATGGACTTGCTTGAGTTGCCTTGTCGGATATAAACAGGCATTGGGCGGATCGTTCCCTCGTGCTTCTAGCTGGTGCGTCAGGGGGCAAAGTCGCGTCGGCGTGTTGAGTTGGATTTCGTCGGGCAGTAATGCTTGCATCCGCCGGATGTACTCTGCCCGATCCTGTTCGTTCCAGTCGGTGAGTAGCATCGTCTGAATTGCCAGGTGTCCTGAATAGAGTTGGCGAAATCGGAGGAGACCGGCCCAAATGTCCTGGAGGTTGATGGTTGGCATGGGGCGATTGATGCGACGGAATGATTCAGCAGCAATAGCATCAACTTTGACAGCTACCCAATCGGCGATCGCCAGTTCCTCACACACCGCGCGATCGCCCAGCAAACTGCCGTTGGTCAATACCCCAACCGGCTTCCTAGTCATCTCCTTCGCCATAACCAGAATTTCGCCTAAATTCAGCGCCAGAGTTGGCTCACCGCTACCGCTGAGGGTGATGGTGTTCACATTGCCGACAGGGAAGGATTGCAGATCCTGTTGAATTTTCTGAGTCGGTACAAAAATCTGGCGGTTGCAACTCTGGTGCTCAATCTCACCTAACTGGCAATACACACAGTTAAATGAGCAAGTAGAATCTGGCCCGATCGGATCGATCCCTAGCGATCGGCCAAAGCGCCAGGATTGCACTGGGCCGTAAACAGAAGTGAAGGGTTTAGTGACAGTAGACATGGCTTCAGGTCGATATCCAATTTTATGAAGGTGTACCATTTTGAGTCGGTGGCATCACCACTTTTCGGGCGACACCCAATTTCTTTAACAGCCAAATTGCCCACCAGGTCGGATCGTACTCCCACCAGCGCCAGCCTGCTTTGGCAACGTTAGGATGGGCGTGGTGGTTATTGTGCCAACCTTCGCCATAGGTGAGAATAGCCGCCCACCAAAGATTGCGGGAGTTGTCGTTTGTGTCAAAGGTACGGTATCCCCACAGGTGAGTGACCGAGTTAATAAACCAAGTGCTATGCCAGAGTAAAACAGCTCGGACAAACATACCCCAGATCGCAAATGACCATCCCCCCAGTGCATACAGCAGTAGCCCCAAGGGGATTTGCAGCAGCAAAAAGTTGCGATTCAGCCAGCAATAAAATCGATCGCGTGTCAGATCGGGGGCAAACCGCTGGTACTGTTCATAGTCGAAAAATTCTGAATTGGGGTAGAAAATCCACAGCATATGGCTCCACCAAAACCCCCGACGGGCAGAGTAAGGATCTTTATCGACATCCTCGGTATAGGCGTGGTGTAGCCGATGACCCGCAACCCAGAAAATTGGCCCTCCTTGTAGAGCAAAGGCACCAATCAGGGCGATCGCATATTCCAGCAATTTAGGAACCTGAAAACTGCGATGGCTCAATAGGCGGTGATAGCCCAAACAAATGCCAATACTGCCAAATAACCAGTGCAAAAAGATAGTCATACCCACGGCAGACCAGGAGAAGAACCAAGGTGCTAAAAATGCGATGGCATGAATTGTGGTGAAAAAGAATACCGCAGTCCAATCCAGCGGATATCGAGTCGGAGTTGTTTGCATTTAAAAATCTCAAATAGCTTTGGAAAACGTTGTGATTGTGCGATCGCCTGTACGATCGCCGAGGTAAGCATCAAACACAGATGCAATATTGCGAATCAGCAATCGCCCGATCGCAGTTACTTCAATGCCATCGCCCCAACGTTTGATTAACCCATCGGCTTCTAAGGGATCGAGTTTGGGAAGTTCCTGGGCGAAATAGTCATTGAAATCGAGATCGAATCCGAGATGGTATTTTTCTTCTAAATCTTGCACCGACAGTTGGAATTGACACATCAATTCCATGATGACCGTGCGCCGAATCAGATCGTCCTGGTTGAGTCGAACGCCTTTTTCGATCGGTAATTCACCCGCATCGATCGCCCGATAAAAGTCTTTTAATCCCTTGTGGTTTTGGGTATATACATCCTGCAACATACTGATGGAAGTCATGCCAAAGCCCAACAGATCTGATTCGGGCTTGGTTGTATACCCCTGAAAATTGCGATGGAGTTGACCCGCTTGTTGGGCGATCGCCAGTTCATCATTTGGCTTGGCAAAGTGATCCATGCCAATAAACACATAGCCATTTTGCGTCAGTTGGGCGATCGTACTTTGCAGAATTTTCAGCTTTTCGCCAGCAGTCGGCAAAGCAGATTCCGGCATCCGTTTCTGAATCGGTTTTATCCAGGGAACATAGGCAAAATTAAAGACGGCAATGCGATCGGGATTTAATTGCAAGGTCTTCTGTACCGTTTCCTGGAACGTTGTTTGTGTCTGGAAAGGTAAGCCGTAAATCAAATCTACATTGACACTTTCAAACCCTGCTTCCCGAATCCAATCCATCACATCAAACAACATCGCTTCGGGCTGCACCCGATTGATTGCTTCCTGGACGGTGGGATTAAAATCCTGAATACCAAAGCTAATCCGATTGAAGCCTAATTGTCGCAGAAATAGAATGTATTCGCGATCGATATAGCTAGGATTGACTTCGATCGATATTTCTGCTGCAGCATCAAAACTAAAATAATGATTGAACTGATTCCAGAGACACTCTACCTGACTTCGATCGAGATAATTGGGAGTGCCACCGCCCCAGTGCAACTGATGCACCAGCCGATCGGCATCCACCAAACTGGCAACTTGGCGAATTTGGCGAGCGAGATAGCCTAAATATGGTTCTACCACCTCCTTGCGCTGGGTGATGATGGTATTGCAGCCGCAGAAATAACAGGGCGTTTCACAAAACGGAATGTGGCAGTAAAGCGATAAGGGGGTTTGTTTGTGATTGCCGACGGCGATCGCGGTTTTAAATGCGTTGCGATCGAAGTCAGTAGTTAATTCTGTGGCGGGTGGATAGCTGGTATAGCGGGGTAAAGGCTGGTTGTAGGTATTCAACAATGCAGCATCAAATTCAACTGTTTGTGATAACTGTTTCATAAACTGATGTGTCCTTCTGTTGTTGTGTAAGTTCAGAACCCCGGCATATTTTAGAGATACGATCGATCTTGTTTTCCTTGGGCGAGTTATTGCGCGACAGATTCTCGCTTGGCATGAGGGCTGCGGCTTTCTGTGCTGCCGGGGCGATCTTGCCGAGTCAGCAAATCAAAGGTATGTTCTCCAATCGCCGCTTTTACATCGGCTTCGAGTTCGTGCATTACATCCCGGTTGAGGGCAAATGCCACATTTGCTTCTGCGACAATTCGCTCGATTGTGTCAGCATCCACCGGAAACTCATCCAGGGTTTGGCGATAGCGTTCCTTAAATACTCGCCTTGCTTCTGGTGTCGAGATTTGGGAAAATTCATAGAAATTTGTTCCCCGATCCGGCGGCAGAGACAACGCCGATCGAATCACCTTTTTCAAGCTTTGTCCGCCGGATAAATCACCCATGTAGCGGGTGTAGGCATGGGCAATCAGCAGGACTGGATCGGTTTCTGAGAGGGCTTGAATGCGATCGCGATACACGCAACCCGCTGGAGAAGCCGTAATTTCCTCCAGCCAATTTTCACCGTAATAAAAAGCTAGATCGCCAGCCAGATTCTCAGTGCGATTTAACTCAGGGAAATAGAGGGCCCCGATAATCGGGTGGTTGACATGGTTCTGCAAAGCCGTTTCTAGGGCGCTGTAAACAAAGTACAAATCGGCAAATAGTTTACGCAAAGGTTCCCGTTCCACAATGCCTTTCAGAAAGCATTTCATAAATGCCGTATTTTCTGCTGTGGTGTGGGATTGCATCGTGCCTTCTCGGAGGCGTGTGGATAGATTAGTCATGGGAATATCTCCTAATTAATAGCGGTTCTGGACGCTTCAGCATTAATCGAGGGCAGTAAATAAAGGCGCAACAACTGCCAGAAGATCGCAGCAATCCAGGGTAATTTTTGGCAAAATTGGATAGCTGCAGGGCGCTGGTTACTTGAGATTTCTGCTAGCTTCTGATTGGCGATCGCACATCGATCCAAACGGGGAAAGAATTCTGGATGGTGGGTATCTAAAATACTGGGAAACGCCCGTTTTGCCGTTTCATTGGTGTGATGAATCACCTGCTTGTTGTATTCCTGGGGGTCGATCCCGATCGAGTCATAAAATGTGGAGCGTTCCAACACCGTCATTGTGTGGGTGGCAAACACCGTCAGTAGGAAAAAGCGCGCCCAGAGTCTTGCCTTCCAGTTATTCCAGAGTTGAGGTTGCGATCGCAACAATGCCTTAAAGAAATCCCCATGCCGATTTTCGTCCTGGCACCAATTCTCGAAGTAGCGAAACAAGGGATAAATTTGATATTCGGGATGTTGTTCGAGATGGCGATACACCAAAATATAGCGCCAGTAGCCAATCTTTTCCGACAGATAAACAGTATAAATTACCCATTCTGGAGGGAAGAATGTGTAGGTACGATTTTTTGTTAAATAGCCCAGATCAAGAGACAACCCAAAATCGGTCATCGCCTTATTCAAGAAACCGGCATGGCGCGCTTCATCCCGTGCCAGTAGGTTAAAGGCTTCCGATAACAAAGGTTGGCGATTCTTGAGTTTGCGGGAGAGTTCTTTGAACAACAGAAAACCAGAAAATTCTGAGGTACAGGATCGCTCTAGAAAGTCAATAAATGCCTTTCGCGTTTCGCCATCAATGTTGTCCCAGGATTGCTCAAACTCCTGATTGCGGACAAAATGGTGGCGGTTATAGTCCGCGCGCAATTCTGCTACAACTGCTTCTAATTCCGCTTGTTGCCCGGACAGATCCATTTCGGCAACGGCATCAAAATTGGTGGTGTAAAAGCGGGGTGTTAACAGGGTTTCTTGAACAGGTGCTTTAATGCTGGATGGCAAACCAGCCGAGTCCGATTTACTAATTGAACTGACCATAGGAGTGGAGAGTGGATTGTTCGGAATTGATGACTGTGTACCAATTGTTCCTGAATCCGCGATCGCCCACAAGTCAGTTACCAGTGGTATCCTATAGTTACTTGAGGTAAAGCATTGAAGCCAATAGGACGCTTGAGCCATTTCTAAAGAAATATGGAAATTATCGTGAAGGCAACTGTGAAGGGAGTTTATGGTGGAAGCCAGTCAGTGCGTAGAGGTTAAATGTCCGATTCAATTTGTGCTGGATTTGTTGGACAATAAATGGTCAATTTTGGTTCTACGCGAACTGTTTGGAGGCGATCGCCGTCCTCACGAATTACTCGCGGCGCTTCCGGGAATCAGCACCAAAACCCTCACCCAACGCCTACGAGAGATGGAATCTCAAGGGTTAGTCGATCGCCGTGTTTATGCCGAGATTCCGCCCCGTGTAGAATATTCCCTCACGCCCAAGGGTCGCCAAATTCAACCGGTGATGGCTGCCCTACATCAAGTAGGATCGCAGTGGCTGGGACAGGAGAGTTGTATTTGTCCGCTGATACACTTGGATGCTGAGGACGATCGGGTGGACGCTTCAGGTCTAATTTCAGATTAAAAATGTCAGAATTATTGATCTCTCCCTTCTCTGACTCAGTGTCCTCTGCGTCCTCTGCGGTTTAATCATTCCGGTTCTGGCGGGTGAATTCCCGTCTGTTAAGTTAAGCCCCGCTAAGAATTCGCCTTTGGAATAGCGACCAAAGTCATAGAATTAGCCGGGTAAGTTGCCTGAAAACCAGCAGCGGTGACACCTAAATCGCTCTGACGGGCGATCGCCCCCAAATTCCCTTCACTGTAAGTGTAAAATTGAGCTTTCCCTGCAGGTTTAAATCCTTTCAAACTCAAGTTGCTGGTCAAATTTTTGTTTGTTTTATTAATAATTACCAGCGTCAGAGTACCATCGCTGCTGCGATCGGCTGCGTAGATTGACAAAAGCCCCCGATCTGTGCTATCCGATCGCACCCACGTATCGCCATACTTACCGCCTTTTCCGTCGTAATTCATGTACATTCGGAAAGCATAAGCACCAGGTTCCGAGGACTTCGGAGGCCCCCACAGCGTCGCTAAATCCACTTGTTCCCGCCCAAAAATCCCCAGTACATCGGCTTGGGTTAACGCCCCATTAATTGACTCCAAACCGCCCCAATTATATTCAGTAATTGCGACCTTTGTACCGGGATAATCCTGGTTTACCCACTCTCGAAACCGGGGAATAATTGTTAGCGGCGGATTGGATTTACCCAGCCAACTTTCATCAGTGTAAGTGCTGTCCCACAGAGAACGAGTCGATCGCAGTCGCAGCGCTTGGGTTTTGGCATCGCCGGCGGGACAATTCGCCAAACAGCCGTCATCCGCGACAGGATAAGTAGTTAAGCAAAATTAATTACATAATTATCTCCAAATTCTTTAAGAATTCTTTCTACAGATGAAACAAGA